>JAEETD010000112.1 GCA_016290175.1 Prevotella sp.
ACAACACGACTCAGGTAACACTGAGCGGTCCTGAGGGCGCAGAGATCCGCTACACGGTAGACGGCAGCGCACCAACGGCTGAGAGTCAGCTCTATTCTGAGGCATTCACCCTGACCGACACTGTACTCGTGAAGGCTATCGCCATCAAGAATGGTGTATCCTCTGAGGTAGCCTCTAAGACCTTCACCAAGAATGGTAGTGGCGACAACGGCGGAGGCTTCGACACTGGCAGCTAATCAGAAAGGAGGTGAACTATGACGAAGAAGGAAACCTTGAAGTGGACGCTGCAGATCCTCGCATCGATCATCTCAGCGGTACTGACTGCTCTTGGAGCAACGAGTTGCATGGGGTATTAGTCCCCGAAATCTAAAGAAGGACACAGAGAGGTCAGGCACCACAGTGCCGCAAAGCAGCACAGATGAGTGCCAGACCCCTCTATGTTGCAAACCAAATAATTGGTCTGTCTTTTAGCATTGTTTAATCGTTCTATATCCGTTTTTACTTTAATTTACACATATACAGCCAAGAAATCCCCTTCCAGACACATCTTCGTAGCATCTGGTCAATTACATAAGCAACAGGTAAGCCGGATCAAACTTCTATCAGATGTAGTGAGCCTTAGCCACTCATCAGATTACTTCTTCAGATCTTGGGATATAATGCCACAGCCTTTTGTAGAGATGTAGTCCGGTGGACTCATCAGGGTCAGTTAGTGGTCATCGTAATTTGAGAAGTCTGTCCGACTTATATACCTGTTGTTATGAATCTTTTCTGCGTGTTTCCTATTGAAGCACATATGCTTTCTTTGTCTTCAAGACGGCGTATGCCCTACAAGCCAATCGCCTTGCTACTTTGATAATAGCCTTCTGTGGTCTCATACTCTGGCAACAATTGGAATAGTATGCTCCCAGTTGGTAGTCTCTCTGTATTGCCATCCAGCTGGCTTCCACTATCAGCGGGCCGACGTGCTTGTTTCCTCTGTTTATCTTCTCGCCATGGACTTTCTTCTCGCCAGAGTCATGGCAGGTAGGGATAAGCCCGAGAAAAGAAACAAAGCTGCGCTCGTTGGGAAAACGTGCAATGTTGTTGTCCAATTCGGTCAGCAGCGACATGGACGTTATAAGTCCGAATCCTGGCACAGAAGTCAAATATCCATAATTTTCCTTATACCTTTCCGTAGTGCTCAGGCGTCGGATCTCGCGAGTAACCTTCAGGATAGCCCTCCTGGTATTCTCTACCTGCTCACAGAGCAGTAGGAGTGATTCCTTCTGCTCAGAGAGCAGCTCCACTTCTTCACGGAGCCATTTCATGAAATTGCGAGACCAATGCGTCCTACTGTTACGGAAACGCTCAGGATATGTCACCCCCTGCGTGTACAGCAGGTGCTTCGTCCTGTTCTTCTGACGGGAGAGGTCTATGATGAAGCGCTGGCGCAGGCGCATCAGGTTCGTATTGTCCATATACTGCTTGTCCTTCACATAGATGCCTGTCAGTTCGTCACGTTTCAAAGCCCAGGCTATCTTCTCGGAATCCACGGCATCCGTCTTCATCGCCTTTTCCTTACCTGTCGTAGGAATATCGGCGGCATGGACAACGATGTTCTCGATCCCCTGCTCCATCAGAGCGTAATGGGCGGAGAAGCCGCAGAAACCAGCCTCGTAGGCCGACTTGAAGTGCGCATCAGGGAATTTCTTGTTCAGGAAGTCAAAGAGCTCCTTTGCATCTGCATGCTGAGCGAATGAGTACTTGCAGCCACTTTCTGTGAGCGTCGTCACGTGCCACGTTTTCAAATGTACGTCAATTCCGACGTAAATGTTTTGTCCTTTGAAGGAAACTTTGTACTTTTGCATACTGGTACGATTTTTAATTGTGAATGTATTTTGTTTTTGGTACTTACAAAGATACAAACCAATTATTATCGTACCAACTTTTCCTCTGAAAAATCTATGAAAAACACCGAGGGGGTGCCTCGTGGCAGGGGGCTCGCAGCCCCCGAGAGCGCCTGCCTACACAGTATCTCATTCCGTTAGCGACTGCAAACATAGTAACTTTTAGCATAATTTTGTTTGCATAATCCAAATATTATGCTTAGGTCGCAGTTCGAGTGGATAATTGAGCAATAAAAAGATGTGTTCCTAATGGAAGCACGTTGCAAATATACGAATTTTCTGCGAATTAAAACGCAGATATTTCATTTTTTTGCCTTTTCACCTTTTTAATATTATTAAATCTGACGCTTTTTGAGCCCATTTACTTTCATTTCTGCCCAAAAAGTCGTAACTTTGCAATCAAATCAGAACGACATGAAACGAATAAGGATATTTATCAGCAGTGTGCAGAGCGAGTTTGCCGAAGAGCGGGTCATGCTCAGCCAATACATCAGGACGGATGCGTTGCTGGGCAAATTTTTCGAGACATTCATTTTTGAGGATGTGCCTGCAAACGAGGCCTCGCCACAGCAGGTTTACCTAAGCGAGGTGGAAATGGCAGACATCTATCTGGGGCTGTACGGCAATAAATACGGCTACGAAGATGAGGAAGGCGTATCGCCTACTGAGCGAGAGTATGACCGTGCTGCTGAGTTTCATAAGACACGACTGATATTCATCAAGAGCATTGATGAAGAGCATCGTCATCCTAAAGAGTCTGCGCTTATCAGGAAGGTGGAACGCGATATAATAAGGAAAACTTTCGTGGATATGGAAGGTCTTAGAACCTCAGTTTATGCTTCTCTTGTGAGGTATTTGGAAGAAAAGGAGTATATCCGCTGGCAGCCATTTGACGCGGCTTTTGATACGAATGCCAAGTTGGAAGACTTGGATGAAGACAAGATGCACGGGTTTATCGTGCTGGCCAGAGCAAAGAGGAATTTCCCGTTGCCAGAGAATTCATCACCAGAGAAACTGTTGACGCACTTGTCGCTGATGGATGATAAGGGCCGTATCGCAAATTCGGCTGTTTTGCTGTTTGGAAAAAGACCGCAGAAGTTCTTCATCACCTCGGAGGTGAAGTGTGTGCAGTTCTTCGGCAATGTGGTAGAGAAGCCATTGCCAGCCTATCAGATATGCAGAGGAACGCTGTTTGAAATGATAGATCAGGCCACGGCCTTTGTGATGGATCGCGTAGATTTGGCTGTTGGGACTCGTGCTGAGGGCAAAACTGCTTCGGTGCCAACAGATTATGAACTGCCGCCAGACGCAGTAAAAGAGGCTATTGTGAATGCCGTTGCCCACAGGGACTATACGAGTAACGGTAGCGTGCAGGTCATGTTGTTTCGTAACAGACTGGAGGTGTGGAATCCTGGACAATTGCCTTATGGGCTGACGGTGAATAAGCTTCTGGAGCCTCACAAGTCTTTGCCTGCCAATCCGCTAATTGCTGACCCGCTGTTCTGGACGGGCTATGTGGACAAGGTCGGTACAGGCACTGAGGACATTGTAAATTTGTGTAAAGACAAGGGACTGAAATCGCCAGAATATCATCAGGAAGAGGACTTCAGAGTAGTGATATGGCGTAAGGGCAGTCAAGCGATCCAGAGTGATCCAGAGGCGATCCAGAGTGATCCAGAGGCGATCCAGATAGATACTGAGTTGGTGGATGCCGTATATGATTTAATCAAAAAGAACCACTCTATATCCAGAGCTGCATTGGCAAAAACCCTTGGAACCAGTGAGCGTCAGGTGAGAAAAGCTATTGATGTCTTACGTGACAAGAGGATACGGCGAAAGGGTGGTGACTCAGGTGAATGGGAAATTATAGGATAGATGTCAACTATTCCTTTACTCAGAGGAAATTCTTATTTGCAAATAAGTGTAACTTGTTGTGGAATAAGAAGCTCTTAGTGAGAATTAAGTGGCACTTATCGCTGACAAAGTAGGCTATGGCTGGCAATCCACTTCCCAACGGTTGCCTATCAGGTCGGCTACGGCTGATTGTTCCCAGGCTGGGAACATTAAGAGAGATTACTGCAACGATGGAGAGAGCAGTATTCTCCGGCTCAAGGAGCAGTATGCTACAAAAGGACTCTTTTGTTATATTGGTAAAAAACATTCGGCTCGCAGGAATGCGGGCCGAATGTGCTATTGTTTCTTGGTGGTTACTTGATGAACTTATGAGAAGAAAGCATCTTGGCGGGATCGAGGGCCTCGTCGAGCTTCTCTTGAGTCATGAGACCCTTCTCGAGCACGATCTCGTAAACGCTGCGGTTCGTCTCAAAGGCCTCCTTGGCAACCTTCGATGAGGTCTTGTAGCCAATGTAAGGATTGAGGGCTGTAACAATACCGATAGAGTTCTTAACCATCTCCAGACAGTGCTCCTTATTAACGGTGATGCCAAGTACGCACTCCTCTGTGAGGGTCTCGATACCGTTCTTCAGCCAAACCAGACTCTCAATGAGGCACTCGGTGATAACGGGCTCCATCACGTTGAGCTGCAACTGACCAGCCTCAGCAGCGAAGCTAACGGCAGTATCGTTACCAATCACCTTGAAGCATACCTGGTTGACTACCTCAGGAATAACGGGGTTCACCTTTCCTGGCATGATCGAAGAGCCGGGAGCCTTTGCAGGCAGGTTGATCTCGTGGAGTCCGCAACGAGGACCAGAAGCCATCAGACGGAGGTCGTTACAGATCTTAGAGAGTTTCACAGCCAGACGCTTCAGGGCTGAAGAGTAGCTAACGTAAGCACCTGTATCAGGTGTAGCCTCGATCAGGTCGCTGGCACTCACGAAGGCCTCGCCTGTGAGCTTCGACAGGTTGGCAGCACAGAGCTTAGCGAAGCCTGGAACAGCATTCAGTCCTGTACCGATGGCTGTACCACCCATATTGATCTCGTGGAGCAGCTTCACGTTGCGCTCGAGGTTCAGGATTTCCTCCTCGAGGTTGTTTGCGTAGGCATTGAACTCCTGACCTGAGGTCATAGGAACGGCATCCTGCAGCTGGGTACGACCCATCTTAATACAGTCGGCAAACTCCTCGCCCTTATAGCGCAGGGCACTGATCAGGCCAGTAAGTGCAGCCACCAGACTCTTGTTCATACGAATCAAGGCCAGACGGATGGTGGTGGGATAAACATCGTTGGTAGACTGTCCACAGTTACAGTGGTCGTTGGGGTAGCAATACTGGTAGTCGCCCTTCTCGTGGCCCATGATCTCAAGAGCACGGTTGGCAATCACCTCATTGGCATTCATGTTGACTGATGTACCTGCACCACCCTGCATCATGTCGATGGGGAAGTTGTCATGGAACTTGCCGTCGATGATTTCACGACAGGCCTGTGAGATAGCGCCTGCAATCTCATCGTTGATCACACCAAGGGTGTGGTTGGTTTCAACTGCTGCCAACTTCACGTAAGCGATGGCAATGATGAAGTCGGGATACATCGACATCGTCTTGCGCGAGATGTGATAGTTGTTGATACTACGCTGTGTCTGTA
>JAEETD010000040.1 GCA_016290175.1 Prevotella sp.
GAGGACCGCTTCCTCCTTGTTTTGTACACCCGCAGGGGCTCGAACCCTGGACACCCTGATTAAGAGTCAGGTGCTCTACCAACTGAGCTACGGGTGCATCCTTTTTTTCTAAGCGGGTGCAAAGGTAGTTACTTTTTTCGAACTGACCAAACTTTTTGCCGAATATTTTCTAAAAAACTTCTTATTTATCATAATGCCGATTCTCGTAAAATTCGGTATCTGTGTAATTTGTACAGTTTGTGTTACCTAAAATATGTCACGTTCTTCTAAAACTCTGAATTTCTCACGCTTATGCCTGAGATCTTCCAAATTCAGCAGAAATGACGCAGTATCCGGCACATTCGCTTTACATTTCGCCAATGTTTTACCTATAGGACTGATTATAGCGCTGCATCCGCGGTAATGATTGTAGCTGTCGTTTCCTACGCGATTACATCCAATCAGATACGCCTGATTCTCGATGGCCCTTGCACGCGTCAGGATCTGCCACGCATTCTGGCGGCTTTCCGGCCAGCTAGCCACACAGACAATCGCATCATACGGAAAATCACCGCTATAACGGCTCCATACCGGGAAACGCAGATCATAACACGTTAACAGCAGAAGCCTGAAACCTTCGTATTCCACCACTGTATGACTATCCCCTGCGGTATAATATTGATCCTCGTGACCATACGAGAAAAGATGGTGTTTATCATAATGTTCAATGATCCCTTTCCGGCCATTAATAAAATAATGTCTGTTTCTGTATTTACCGTCTACGTGGATGGCTAGACTGCCACAAATGGCACAATCAAATATATTTGCCTTAGATTTCATCCATTCCAACGCCATTGACGACGCTTCTTCCTCAGCAATTCCGAACGGTTCTGTAGCAAAGCCTGTGCTCCACATTTCTGGCAATACATAGAGGTCTGATCCTGGCTCTTGCGCTATCAGTTGCTCTACCATCAGGATGTTCACCTCTGGACTTCCCCACTCGATATCTGTCTGTAAAATTGTAACTTTCATCCTTACCTATTTAATATAAAATTCCTTTGTCAATTCGCGATACCAAGCGCTTCTTACTCTTGGTTTGTCTTCTATTAATACTTCTTTTTTAATTAATTTATAACTAGGATGTTTCATCAATTCTATCAAGTATCGCTTAATCGGTTTTCCTTCGATTGTCCTAACCCCATACACCCTTGTCAGGAAGAATCCCGACAAATGTGCCTCGCCCTCCAATTGTTGGAAGAAATCATTGGGAATAATCAACGAGAAAATCCCTTCCTCACACAACAATCGCCAGGCGGCTGCCATCAATTGCCTATAGCTAAGCGACAGCGTATGACGCGCTTGTGTACGCTGGTTGTCGGGGCAAATCAGGGCATTATTGAAAAACGGAGGATTACACACGATGGAATTGAACTTTTCCGTCGGTTCAAACACGTTCACATCCGCCTGAAACACCTCAATTCTGTCTGCAAACGGCGAAGCATTCACATTATCTACGGCCTGCAAAACCGCCATTTCATCGATGTCAATAGCCGTTATCCGTGCTTCCGGATACCGCTGCGCCATCATCATGGCTATCAGCCCAGTTCCCGTGCCAATATCTAATATTCGACCATCTGCCTTTACCAACTCCGCCCAAGCACCAAGAAGCGTCCCGTCGGTACCCACCTTCATCGCACAGCGATCCTGCTGTACCACAAACTGCTTGAATGTAAAGCTATCGCCTCCCATACTTAATAGAGCCGGAACATTCTCTCCATAGGCTGCCATTTCTCATCACTGCGTGCTTCTGCTGAGCAACCCTGGAACTTCGATACAAAAGCCTCCCACTCAGCTTGTCGCGGCAACGTGGCCAGACGGGCCATAGCCTCCTTCCATTCGAAGTCAGCCGGGGCATCAACAATCATTACCAGTTTGCTGCCCAATATGTAGATTTCCATTTCCAGAATACCCACTTCCCTGATGCCGTCACGCACCTCCTTCCAACTGTATTCTTCTGAATGCCACTTCCGGTATTGAGCCACCAATTCGGGATCATCACTGATTTCTAGGAACTGCACATACCGTTTCAACTTTCCTCCAGATAACTTCTGAACATATCCTTCCATACTCAAAATCCTTTTATAAAAGATGGTACAAAGATAGTATATTTCCGCGAATTTACCAAATTCCCCGATGTGTTTTTTTGCAAAATGTCTTGATTTTTGTTAGGAAAGAGGGGGAAAACGATAATAATTTGTTAATTATTAAAGATGTATGCGGCTTTCTGAATAAAATTTAGTACCTTTGCAGCCAAATTTGCGAAAAAGTAGAAGAAAAGAATGAAGAATCAGAAAAATACAGCATTTCAGATGATTGCTGACATAGAGGGAGACTACAACGACATGATGCACGGTGACACGCCTGAGGTGGTGCCTGTGCTCCCCGTCCGCAATCTCGTATTGTTTCCAGGGGTGGTATCACCCATATTGATTGGCCGCGATTCGAGCAAGATGCTGATCGCGCAGGCCGAGAAGAAGCACTTTACCATCGGAGTGGTGACCCAGCGTGATCCCGAGGTTGAAATCCCCGTGCAGGCCGACCTGTATGAGACGGGCGTCTATGCCAAGGTGGTGAAACTGCTGACGTTGCCCAATGGTAACATCACTGCCATCGTTCAGGCACAGGGACGCATGCAGATAGAGAAACAGATCAAGTCGACTCCCTATCTGGAGTTTTTCGTCAGTCCTCTAGAGGATATCCAACCCGAGAAGAACGACCGGGAGTTCAAGACCGCCTGCAGCGACCTGCGTGAACAGGTAGAACGCTATATCGATGTGAGTGAAGACATCCCCGACGAAGCCCACTTTGCCGTAAAGAACATTACCAACGACATTCTGGCCATGAACTTCATCTGCTCGAACATGCCCTTCACCGTGAAAGAGAAGATGAAGCTGCTGGAGAAGGAACATGTGAAGGAGCGCCTCTTCAATCTGATGAAGATCGTGAACCGCGAGATCAACCTCCAGAACCTGAAGGCCGACATCCGCAACAAGACCCGCGAGGACATCGACGAGCAGCAACGCAACTACTTCCTGCAGCAGCAGATCAAGAACATGCAGGCCGAGATCGGCAATGGAGACTCGCTGGAAAAGCAGGAACTGATGAGGAAGGCCGACCTGAAGCGCTGGCCTATCGAGATCGAGCGCATCTTCTATAAGGAGGCTGATAGATTGGACTACCTGAACCCGCAGAGTCCCGACTTCAACGTACAGTTGAACTATCTGCAGACGTTGGTGAACCTGCCTTGGAACGAATATACCGAAGATGACCTTGATCTGAAGCGTGCGCAGAAAATCTTGGATAAGGACCACTATGGCATGGAGAAGGTGAAGGAGCGTATCCTGGAGCACATGGCAGTGCTGGCCCTGAGGGGCGACCTGAAGAGTCCGATCATCTGTCTCTACGGTCCTCCGGGCGTGGGAAAAACTTCCTTGGGCAAGTCGATTGCAGAGGCCATGCGCCGCAAGTACGTCCGTATGTCGCTGGGCGGTCTGCACGACGAGGCGGAGATCCGCGGTCACCGTCGTACCTATATCGGTGCGATGCCCGGACGTATCATCAAGTCGATCCAGAAGGCAGGTTCCAGCAATCCCGTGTTCATCCTTGACGAAATAGATAAGGTGACACAGATGACCCACAACGGCGACCCTGCCTCCGCCCTTCTCGAAGTGCTCGACCCCGAGCAGAACAACGCCTTCCACGATAATTACCTCGATGTGGACTATGATCTCTCTAAGGTGCTCTTCATTGCTACGGCGAATAACCTCTCGACCATTCCCCGTCCCCTACTCGACCGTATGGAAGTGATCGAGGTGAGCGGCTATATCACAGAGGAGAAAATCAAGATAGCCAAGCGCCACCTGATTCCACGCGAACTGGAGAATACAGGTCAGAACGTGAAGGGCATGAAATCGAGCTTCAACAAGGCCGCCATCGAGATGATTATTGAAAGGTACACCCGTGAGAGCGGCGTACGCCAGCTGGAGAAGCAGATCAACAAGGCCCTCCGCAAGATAGCCTACAAGCGTCAGGTGGAGGAGAATGCCGACTATAAGAAGATCACCCCCACGGAGATTGAGGACCTGCTGGGCAAGCCGCCCTTCTATCGCGACATCTATCAAGGCAACGACTATGCCGGTGTGGTGACGGGCCTAGCCTGGACAAGCGTGGGTGGAGAGATACTGTTTATCGAGACCTCACTATCGAAGGGCAAGGGCAACAAACTCACGTTGACGGGTAATCTGGGTGACGTGATGAAGGAGTCGGCCATCCTGGCGCTCGAATATGTGAAGGCCCACGCTGAGACGCTGAACATTGACTACCGTATCTTCGACAATTGGAATATCCATATCCATGTGCCTGAGGGCGCCACACCGAAAGACGGTCCCTCGGCAGGTATCACCATTGCCACCTCGATCGCCTCTGCCCTCACCCAGCGCAAGGTTCGCAGGAACACGGCCATGACGGGCGAAATCACACTGAGGGGAAAGGTGCTACCCGTGGGCGGTATCAAGGAGAAGATTCTTGCTGCCAAGCGTGCGGGTATTACTGATATCGTGATGTGCCGCGAGAACGAGAAGGACATCCTCGAGATACCCGATATGTATCTGAAGGGTGTGACCTTCCACTATGTGGAGAACGTTCAGGATGTGTGGAACTTCGCACTGACGAAAGAAGTAGTAGAAAAGCCCTTGGACTTCACGATTCCAGAAGAAGAGAAGAAATGACGTTTGAAGTACAACATAGCGACCAGGCAAGTGACGCGAGAGCAGGAGTGATCACCACCGATCACGGGCAGATACAGACACCGATCTTCATGCCTGTGGGTACGGTGGGCAGCGTAAAAGCTGTACACTTCTCCGAACTACGAGAACAGGTGAAGGCACAGATCATCCTGGGCAACACCTATCACCTCTACCTGCGTCCGGGACTTGATATCCTGCGGAAAGCGGGCGGTCTGCACAAGTTCAACACCTGGGACAGACCGATACTGACAGACTCAGGCGGTTTTCAAGTCTTCTCGCTCACCAGCATCCGCAAACTCACCGAGGAAGGTTGTGAGTTCCGCAGCCATATCGACGGCTCGAAGCATATCTTCACACCCGAGAACGTGATGGATACTGAACGTGTGATAGGTGCCGATATCATGATGGCGCTTGACGAGTGTCCTCCCGGACAGAGCGACTATCAGTATGCTGCGAAGAGTTTGAAACTTACGCAGGGGTGGTTAGAGCGCTGCGTGAAGCGATTCAACGAGACAGAACCGCTGTATGGCTATAACCAGACACTTTTCCCCATCGTGCAGGGATGTACCTTTAAGGACCTTCGTCAGGAGGCTGCCAAGCATGTCTGCGATGTGCTGAGCCGGCTGAACGACGGCGGTGGTGCTTCGATCGGTGGTCTGGCGGTAGGCGAGCCCACGGAAGTGATGTACGAGATGATCGAGGTAGTGAACGAAATCCTGCCGAAGGACCGTCCCCGCTATCTGATGGGTGTGGGAACGCCGCAGAATATCCTTGAGGCCATCGAGCGTGGCGTGGATATGTTCGACTGTGTGATGCCCACCCGTAACGGGCGTAATGCGATGCTCTTCACCTACGAGGGTACGATGAACATGCGCAACAAGAAATGGGAGGATGATTTCTCGCCCATCGATCCCGACGGCTGCGAGATAGACCGCATTCATTCGAAGGCCTACCTTCACCATCTGTTCAAGGCGCAGGAACTGCTGGCGATGCAGATAGCAAGCATCCATAACCTGACATTCTATCTACGGTTGGTGACCGATGCGCGCAACCACATCCTAAATGGCGACTTTGTATCGTGGAAACGCTCAGTGATTAATCAGTTAGGACAAAGGCGATGAATTTGAATTATACAGAACGGGATTTCAGTAAGATCAGGCTTCACCGAAAGCGTTATCGCAGACAAAGGGCGATAGGTCGCTTTTGGAATAAACTCTGTCACTGGCTCCGCTGGTTGCGTTATCTGAAATACCTGAACCCATTCCGCTATCTGAACAGGCTCGACCGATATATCATCAATAAGTTTATCGGTACCTATATCTATTCAATTGTCCTGATTATCAGTATCGCCATCGTGTTCGACGTAAATGAGAACTTGGCGAAATTCTCGACTTATGGTGCCCCGCTGAAAGCCATTGTGTTCGATTATTACGCCAATTTCGTACCTTATTTCTCGAACCTGTTCTCACCGTTGTTCGTGTTTATTGCTGTCATCTTCTTTACGTCGAAGCTGGCAGGCAATTCCGAAATCATCGCGATGCTGGCGGCGGGTGTGAGTTTCAAGCGCTTGCTGCGACCCTATATGATTTCCGCAGCGCTGATTGCTGCGCTGAACCTGGCTCTCGGTGCGTATGTCATTCCCCGAGGAACGGTTATCCGTCAGGACTTTGAAGCGAAATACAAGAATTCGAAGCGTACCACCTCGGCTGTCAACGTGCAATTGATGGTGGGACCAGGCATCATCGCCTATATGCAGCAGTATGACAACCGTTCGAAGACGGCCTACGGTTTCTCACTCGACAAGTTCGAGAATAAGAAGCTTGTGAGTCACATGACAGCCTCTACGCTGCGTTACGACTCCATCAGCGATACCCGTTATCACTGGAAGGCGCAGAACTGGAAAATCCGTACGCTTAAAGGCCTGAAGGAGGAAATCACCTCAGGCGCCACCCTCGACACGCTGATTATGATGGAGCCTATGGACCTGGTGTTCTCGCAAGGTCAGCAGGAGACGCTCACCTCCCCCGAGCTTAGGCAATATATCTCGAAGCAGATAGACAGAGGATCGGGAAATGTGGTGCAGTACGAAGTGGAATATCACAAACGTATCGCTACCTCGTTTGCCTCGTTCATCCTGACCATCATCGGCGTGAGCCTTTCCAGCAGGAAGCGTAAGGGCGGCATGGGACTCTATCTGGGTATCGGACTGGCGCTATCGTTCTCTTACATTCTGTTACAGACCATCAGTGCCACCTTCGCTATCAATGCGGACACACCGCCGATGCTGGCTGCGTGGATACCAAATATATTATATGTATTTATCGCGTACTTCTGTTACCGTCAAGCACCCAACTAAATGAGATTTGAAGAGACATACTTAGACGACAATATACTCGACGCATTGTATGACATGCACTTCGACGAGATGACCCCGATACAGGAACGCTGTATCCCGGAGATCCTCAACGGCTACGACCTGCTGGGTGTGGCCCAGACTGGTACAGGAAAGACGGCGGCATACCTGCTGCCTATCCTGTCGATGCTCGACGAGGGTGACTATCCCAAGGACGCCATCAACTGCGTGGTGATGTCACCTACCCGTGAACTGGCACAGCAGATCGATCAGGCGATGCAGGGATTCGGCTATTATCTCGACGGTGTATCGTCGGTAGCCGTGTATGGCGGCAACGATGGCGGACGCTATGAACAGGAACTTCGTGGCATGCGTCTGGGTGCCGATATACTCATCGCTACACCAGGCCGGTTGCTTAGCCATCTGAAGGTGGGCAACCTCGACCTTTCCCGTTGTTCGTTTTTCGTACTCGACGAGGCGGACCGCATGTTGGATATGGGATTCATCGACGACATCATGAAACTGGTGCAGCAGTTACCCAAGAACTGTCAACGCATCATGTTCTCTGCCACGATGCCACCGAAGATCCGTGAACTGGCTGTGACAATGCTCCACGACCCTGTGGAGGTGAAGATTGCCGTATCGAAACCTGCGGAGAAAATCCAGCAGTCGGCCTACGTCTGCTACGAGCCTCAGAAACTGAAGATCATCAACCATATCTTCAAGGCTGGCGATCTGCAGCGCGTCATCATTTTCTCGGGAAAGAAGGATAAGGTAAAGGAGATAGCCCGCAGTCTGAAGTCTATGCACATCAACTGCGGACAAATGCATAGCGACCTCTCACAGCAGGAGCGCGACGAGGTGATGTATCGTTTCAAGGCTGGACAGGTGGACGTACTCGTGGCGACGGATATAGTGGCGCGTGGTATCGACATCGATGATATCCTGACGGTGATCAACTACGATGTGCCCCATGATGCAGAGGACTACGTGCACCGTATCGGTCGTACGGCCCGTGCTGATCGTGATGGTGCGGCCATCACCTTCATCAGCGATACGGACATTTATAAGTTCCAGCAGATAGAGCATTTCCTCGGCAAGGAAGTCGAGAAACGACCATTGCCGGAGGGTATCGGTGAGGGCCCTGAATACACCAAGCGTGAGAAGAAGCGCAACAACACGCGCCGTCACGGGCGTTGGAACAGTAAGGGCAACGGCAGTAAGAATCAGAAAAAAAGACGGAGCAAGCCTCGTTCGTAACTGGGGCACCGTCGAAATTTAAAACATAGGAATATGAAAGTATTAAAGTTTGGCGGAACGTCCGTAGGTTCCGTAAAGAGCATTTTAAGCTTGAAGAAAATTGTGGAGGCAGAGGCTCGGACGCAACCTGTCGTAGTAGTGGTCAGCGCTTTGAACGGCATCACCGATAAGTTGATTGCCGCGTCGCAAATGGCTAAGAACGGTGACGAGCATTATCGCGAGGAATTCGATGCGATGGTTACCCGCCACCACCAGATGATCGACACAATCATCACCGACGACAAGAAGCGCGTGGACCTGTTCAACAACGTAGACCAGCTCTTCGATCAGTTGAAGAGTATCTACTATGGTGTGTATCTGATTCACGACCTGTCGAAGAAGACCGAGGACACCATCGTGAGTTACGGTGAGCGTCTGAGTTCGCACATCGTGGCAGCAATGTTTAGGAACGGTATCCGCATGAATGCCCGCGACTTCATCCGTACGGAGAAGAAACAGGGCAAGCACGTGATTGATGCCGATCTGACCACACAGCTGGTGAAGGAAGCCTTCAGTTCAGCAGGCTGCTGTGGTACAGCAGCAAACAGGAATATCTATGTGGTCCCTGGCTTCATCGCCAGAGACAGAGACTCGCACGAGACCACGAATCTGGGACGTGGCGGCTCTGACTACACCGCATCGATCATCGCTGCTGTGCTGAATGCAGAGGCACTGGAGATCTGGACCGATGTGGACGGCTTCATGACAGCTGATCCCAAGGTGATCAAGAGTGCCTATACCATTAATGAACTCTCGTACGTAGAGGCGATGGAGCTTTGCAACTTCGGAGCAAAGGTCATCTACCCGCCGACCATCTATCCCGTCTGCGTAAAGAATATACCTATCAAGGTTAAGAACACCTTCAACCCCGAACATCCGGGCACCCTCATCAAGGATAAGATTGAGGACGACAACAAGCCCATCAAGGGTATCTCGAGCATTAAGGGTACGTCGCTGATCACGGTGACGGGTCTTTCGATGGTGGGTGTTATTGGTGTAAACCGTCGTATCTTCACCACGCTGGCCAACAAGGGCATCTCAGTTTTCATGGTGTCGCAGGCATCGTCGGAGAACTCCACCTCTATCGGTGTGCGTGACGAGGATGCTAAGGCAGCTGCAGAGGTGCTGAATGCTGAGTTCGCAAAGGAGATCGAGACTGGTGCCATGTTCCCCATGCAGGTGGAGAGTGGCCTGGCTACAATCGCAATCGTGGGTGAGAACATGAAACAGACTCCGGGTATTGCTGGTAAACTGTTCGGAACGTTAGGCCGTAGCGGTATCTCGGTGATTGCCTGTGCCCAGGGTGCTTCCGAGACGAATATCTCGTTTGTGGTCGATGGCAGGTTCCTGCGCAAGTCGCTGAACGTGCTGCACGACTCGTTCTTCCTCTCTGAATACAAGGTGCTCAACCTCTTCATCTGTGGTATCGGTACCGTAGGCGGTATGCTTCTGGAGCAGATCCGCACGCAGCAGCAATACCTGATGCAGACCAAACGTCTGAAGCTGAATGTGGTGGGTATCAGCGATGTCGACAATTTCGTGCTCGATCGCGACGGCATCGACCTCGACAACTATGAGAAGATCCTGCGTGCCGGTTATCCAGCAAATACAGAGCATATGCGCGATGAGATCGTGAAGATGAATATCTTTAACTCGGTCTTCGTCGATTGTACCGCCAGCCGTCAGATTGCACAGCTCTATCAGACGTTCCTGGAGCACAACATATCTGTAGTGGCTGCCAATAAGATTGCTGCTTCGAGCGATTACGACAGTTATATCAAACTGCGTCAGACAGCTCGCGACCGCGGCGTATGGTTCCGCTATGAGACCAACGTGGGAGCAGGTCTGCCGATTATCGGTACGATCAATGACCTTTGTAACTCAGGTGATAAGATCCTGAAGATTGAGGCTATCCTCAGCGGTACGCTGAACTTCATCTTCAACGAAATTGCAGCCGATGTGCCCTTCTCCGAGACCGTTCGCAGGGCCAAAGAACAGCGTTACTCTGAGCCAGACCCGCGTATCGACCTCAGCGGTACCGACGTGATCCGTAAGCTCGTGATCCTGACCCGTGAGGCAGGTTATAAGGTAGAACAGGACGATGTGGAGAAGCATCTCTTCGTGCCCGACAGTTACTTCGAAGGCTCGATTGATGACTTCTGGAAGAAGTTGCCTGAGCTCGATGCCGACTTCGAGGCCCGTCGCAAGGTGCTCGAAGCAGAGAACAAGCGTTGGCGCTTTGTAGCCACGATGGAGGCCGACGAGAATAACCCGTCTTCCTTCAAGACCAGCGTTGCTCTGAAGGAAGTGCCATACGGACATCCGTTCTATGGTCTCGAAGGCTCGAACAATATCGTACTCCTGACCACCGAGCGTTATAAGGAGTATCCTATGTTGATTCAAGGCTATGGTGCCGGTGCTGCTGTCACCGCTGCTGGTGTGTTTGCAAATATCATGAGTATTGCTAATATTTAATGCCGTTCTATGAAGCATATAATTATTTTAGGCGACGGTATGGCCGATCTCCCAGTGAAGCGACTGGGAGACAAAACCCTTTTGCAATGCGCCAATAAACCTATGATGGACCGTATGGCCCGCGAAGGCCGCTGTGGTCGTCTGCTGACTGTGCCTGAGGGTTTCCCTCCGGGCTCTGAGGTGGCCAACACCGCTATTCTCGGATATGACCTGAACCGTGTCTATGAAGGTCGCGGACCTTTGGAGGCAGCATCGATAGGCTATGAGATGGCAGACGACGATCTGGCCCTGCGCTGTAACATCATTACCATCGGCGACGGTTTGATCGTCACCCATAATGGTGGCAATTTGGAGACGGATGATGCCCGGGTACTCATCGACTATCTGAACGAGCAGCTGGCAGCACCCATCAACGAGCGATATGGCTTTGAACGTGTGAAATTCATCAATGGCATCCAGTATCGCCATCTGCTGGTCATCAAGGGAGGTAATAAGCATATCGTATGTGCCCCACCCCACGATCATCCTAACCAGGAATGGTATCCGCTGCTGGTAAAGCCCGAATCGCGGAATGCCGTTCATCATGCAGGCTCCATCCGCCTCTCCCCTGAGGAGACGGCAGATCTGCTCAACGAGCTTATCCTCAAGTCGCAGGAATTGCTTGCCAAGCATCCTTTCAATATCGAACGTGCCAAACGTGGAGAGCGCCAGGCTAACAGCATCTGGCCCTGGAGCGGTGGCTATCGCCCTTCTATGGAGACATTGATGCAGCGTTATAAGCAGGTAAAGTCCGGTTCTGTGATCTCAGCCGTAGACCTCATCCGGGGTATCGGTCACTATGCTGGTCTGAAGATCATCCGTGTGAAAGGTGCTACCGGTCTGGCCGACACCAACTACGAAGGTAAGGCCGAAGCAGCCATCAGAGCCCTCGAGCGCGATGACTTCGTGTTCGTACATGTTGAGGCGAGCGATGAGGCCGGACACGACGGTGATCTGGAACTGAAGATGAAGACCATCGAGTATCTCGACCAGCGACTGATAGCTCCTGTATATAATGAGATATGTAAGTGGAAGGAACCCGTATGTATCGCTGTGCTGCCCGATCATCTCACTCCCGTAGAGATGCGTATCCACGTAGGACAGGCCGTACCCTTCCTGATCTGGTATCGTGGCATAAAGCCCGACAATGTGCAGCAGTACGACGAGGTGTCGTGTGTCGATGGCTCCTATGGTCTTCTCCGTCACAGTCAGTTCATGGACACACTCATGAGTATTTAGTGAATAGTGATTAGTGAATAGGTATTATGAATTACTATAGTACGAATGGAAAAGCCCCCATCGCCGACCTCCAGAAGGCCGTCGTAAAGGGTCTGGCAGAAGACCGCGGTCTTTATATGCCAGAAGAGATCAAGATACTGCCGAAAGTGTTCTTCGACAACATCCAGGAGATGACCTTCCAGCAGATTGCCTATAATGTGGCGAGTGTATTCTTTGGTGAGGATGTAGACCTCGATGCCCTGCAGGATATCGTCTATGACACGCTGTCGTTTGATTGTCCTGTGGTGAAGGTCAAGGATAATATCTACGTCCTCGAACTCTTCCACGGGCCTACCCTCGCCTTTAAGGATGTGGGAGCCCGCTTTATGGCGCGATTGCTGAGATATTTTACTCAGAGTAATCAGAGCGCTCAGGGTAATCTGATCAATGTCCTCGTGGCTACCTCTGGTGATACGGGCTCTGCTGTCGCTAATGGATTCCTCGGTGTTGAGGGTATTCATGTCTATGTGCTCTATCCCAAGGGAAAAGTGAGTCCGATACAGGAGTGCCAGTTTACGACACTGGGCAAGAATATTACCGCCATTGAGGTGGACGGCGTTTTCGACGATTGTCAGGCACTGGTGAAGTCTGCCTTCATGGACGAGGAACTGAACGCACATATGAAACTCACGTCAGCTAATAGCATCAACGTGGCCCGTTTCCTGCCGCAGGCATTCTATTATTTCAATGCCTATGCCCGCATGAAGGCGTTGGGCAAAGCAGATAATTTTGTGATGTGTGTGCCTTCAGGCAATTTCGGAAATATCTGTTCCGCTCTGTTCGGTCATGCGATGGGATTGCCCGTCAAACGCTTCATTGCTGCCAACAATGCGAATGATATCGTCTATAAATATCTGCAGACGGGCAAGTACGAGCCCAAGGCCAGCGTGCAGACTCTGGCAAATGCAATGGATGTAGGCGATCCCTCGAACTTCGCCCGTATCATCAATCTCTACAGTCAGAATAACAGACTGACTCCAGAGGCTACGCATCATCGCATCACCAACCTTATCAGCGGTGCTACGTATAATGACGATCAGATCCGCGAGACCATGCGGGAGTGCTATGCGGAGACGGGCTATATTCTCGATCCTCACGGTGCTACCGGTTATCAGGCTCTTGTCGATAGTTTACAGCTTGGAGAGATTGGTGTCTTCTGTGAGACAGCCCATCCTGCGAAGTTCAAGGAGAAGGTCGACGACATACTCGGCATCGACGTTGAGATTCCCGACCGCCTAGCCGCTTTCATGAAGGGCGAGAAGCAGAGTGTCCCGATGACGAAGGACTTTGAAGATTTCAAGAAATATCTGATGAATCAATAAATGAATCCCCGCTTCGGCGGGGATTTTTAATACTCATCAAGCATCTTCTGGAGGCGTTTGAGACGCTCCTCCTTAGAGTTCTTGCGGAGTTTGTTGCTGAGGGCATCACGCCACTTCTTGGGAATCAGCATCTTCAGGATCTCAAACACCTGGATGCCACTGTTGGGATTGGCGGCTGCCAATTGGGCATCGACAGATTTCCTTTTCAGTTCCTCTTTTATATTGAAGGACAGCTTTTCTTCAGGACCGTGACCGAAGACCACCACCTCTTTGATATTCAGCATCTTGGAAATCATATACACCGTATCGCGACGCAACTCCGTGACGTTGATGATACGGCTCTCGTAATTGACATGTGTGAACGACAGCGACTGACAACTGTCGGACACCACCACAAGGCCTAAGGAATCGGTGACATTTGTTCCCTCACGGCTGACGACATTCGCTCCCACTACAGGAATGAGCGTTTCCACATCGACCACCGTAAGGCGTCGCTGTGCAAAACCGTTGATTGATAACACTGCCAATAGCAGCAGCAAAAAGGTCCGCCATTTGTTCACGCCTGCAAATTTAGGGATTCACACCCTACGAACCAAATTATTTCAGACTATTTATTCTAATTTTTTGGTATTTTACTTACTTATTCGTAAATTTGCAAAAAATTTAATAAACACGTGGACCAAAGATAGCAGTACCTATGCGTACCATCGTGGAACGCGTCTTACAAGCTATCTCATAGTCGTCACTCATACCCCATGAACGCTCACAGAAAGCATCATCGTCTTTGAAATAACGTGCTTTCACTTCATCGAAGAAATCAGCTGCCGTTTGCATCTCACGCCGGATCTGTTCCTTGTCGTCCACAAACGATGCCATCATCATCAGACCACAGATCTGCACATGCGACATCTCACGCCACTCACCCTCCTCGAGCAATTCACGACAGGCGTCAAGCGTCAGTCCGTATTTTGTTGCTTCTTCAGCGATATGCAGTTCAAGTAAAACTTTAACCACACGCCCGCATTTCTCTGCCTGCTTGTTGATTTCGCGCAACAGCTTAAGGGAGTCGATAGCTTCGATCATCGTCACATAAGGCGCAATGTATTTCACCTTATTTGTCTGCAGATGACCGATGAAATGCCACTCGATATCCGCAGGAAGTGATGCATGCTTCTGGCGCAGTTCCTGTTCGTGGCTCTCACCAAACACACGCTGGCCTTCAGCATAAGCCGCCTCGATATACTCGTTCGGGTGATATTTGCTAATTGCCACAAGGCGGACACCCTGTGGCAATTGGCTCAGCACCTCACGAAGATGCGATTTAACGTCGTAATCCATAAGATTATTTGTGTTCGTAGACATCCATCAGAAGCGTCTCTGTGACAGTAGAGATGACATAGTCGATCATCGTGCCGCCCATCACCTCCTCGACATTCTTCACTGCTCCGTTGAAAGAGCCTGCCTGTACCAGATAGTTAACGGCTGTGGTCTTCTCCTTGGCCGTCTTCTCATCTATGGTAACAAACTTAAGCTTCGCCTTGTACCATTTATCGGCGCTATCGCTGTCGGCAAAGAATATTTCCTTATATGTTGCCTTCTTGATATCGATCACATCAAACTGTCCGCTGATGAAATGCGACATCTCCTCGATGATGCGCTCCTCCGCCTCGGAGAAACTCAGTGCATCAACGACATAGTTTTCTGATACTCTCTTCTGCAAGCCGTCTTCCATTACTTTCTCATAACGGATCTTGCACTCAAACCATTCTGCTGTTCTTGATCTCATTTTATAACTATTAACTATTCACTTTTCACTATTAACTATTCACCCTCTTTGCCCTTGCTCATTTCGGCCTTTTTGCGCTCTGTGATCTGCTCGATGATCTCAGAAGCAATGCGCTGACTCTTCTCCGAAGGGAGGGCTGAATGCTCACTCAGTTCAATCTGCTTCTCCACGAGTTCCTCCATCGCCCTGCTGCTGGCATCCTCGAACGATTTCTGGCCACCGTTCATCGTGCGGTCGTTATAGACACCCGACAGTACGCGTTCTGCCTCCTTGCTGAACTGCTTACGGAAGATAGCCTCGCCTTTTGCCTCGAACTCGCGGATCTTCTTCTCGTCAATCTTGTCAGAATCCTTCATCTGGTAGTCCTTGATGGCAGCAGCGATCGTCGCAGAGTCGGCAGCAGCCCCAAGTTCCGTAGAGGGATCGAAGCCCTCGTCAAGCAGTTCCTCGCTGATGGGCTCTTCTACAGGCTTCACAAACTCCACCATTTCAGTATCAGGCGTGAGGGTGAAGAAAAGCCCCACCACGATCAGAGCAATGGCGATAGCACTTAGCGCGGTGACGGCAGACTTGAATGTAGCCTTCCGCTGCGAAAGGGCTTTGCGGAGGTCACCCACCGTTGCATAGCGTGCATCCGGATCCTCAGCGGTAGCCTTCTTAATGACAGACTTCAGATAGAAGGGCATGCCCGACGAGGCATTGAGATAATCGATGAACTTGCCCAAACCATAGACATCACTACGATCGGTAGGTGCCTCACCACGCAGCACTTCGGGAGCGATATACTCCTCGACGCCCTCATATAGCGTATCATAGGCACTTAGACGGTGGAAGGGTGAACCGTGCAGCAACAGGCGTACATCATAGTCATTCCTGCGCACAAAGACGTTTGAGGGAGCAAAGCACACCTGCTGAACACCTTTTTCATTGAGTTTGACGGTAATCTCCAACAGGTCTTTGATGGTGTTCTCCAGGAAACCTTTCTGGGCCACTACTGCAGGCACCTCATTGAGCAATTGCCCCATGGTGAGATAGTTGCCCGGCTCAACGGCAACGGCATAGATGCCATCGGAACCCTCCTCTGCATTAGGGGTGAAGTGCAACTGATGCTTGTCGCTTATCTGTGCTGCAACCTCACAGTCTTTCTTCAGACACTCAGCAAAGAGGATGTTGTCGGAGAGCTCATCGAGGAACTCCACGAAGTTGCTGTACTTGCCGTCTATCTGGCGCTTGTGGAAATAGCCGAAGGGCATTTTCACCTTATTGGACTTCCGTACGTCACGGGTTTCTACAAGTTCTTCGTAATTCATATCTACACGAGTTTTGACGTGCAAAAGTACACAATTAAATTGAAATAAGTAACAATCACATAAAAAAATCGACGCGTGATGGCGAATTTTTCACTTTTCACTTTTCACTTTTCACTTTTTTTCGTACCTTTGCACCGTTTTTTAAAAATATAGATCAAATGCCAGAGATATCAGTACGCGGTCTGGAGATGCCGGAGTCACCTATCAGGAAGCTTGCTCCGCTTGCTGCAGCCGCAAAGAAAAGAGGCACGAAGGTGTATCACCTGAACATTGGACAGCCCGATCTGCCCACTCCTAAGGTGGCACTCGACGCCCTGAAGACCATCGACCGTAACATCCTCGAGTATTCTCCCTCGCAGGGCTACCTGAGCTATCGCGAGAAACTGGTGGACTATTACGCGAAATACGACATCCGCGTGACAGCTGATGACATCATCATTACGTCGGGTGGTTCCGAGGCCGTGCTCTTCGCATTCCTCTCCTGTCTGAATCCTGGCGACGAGATCATCGTGCCCGAGCCAGCCTACGCCAACTATATGGCCTTCGCCATCTCTGCTGGTGCCAAGATCCGCACTATAGCCACCACCATCGAGGAGGGCTTTTCGCTGCCCAAGGTGGAAAAGTTCGAGGAGCTTATCAACGAGCGTACCCGGGCCATCATGATCTGCAACCCCAACAACCCCACTGGTTATCTGTATACCCGTCGTGAGATGAACCAGATCCGTGACCTCGTCAAGAAGTACGATCTTTATCTTTTCTCCGACGAGGTCTATCGTGAATACATCTACACAGGCTCACCCTATATCTCTGCCTGCCATCTGGAAGGCATCGAGCAGAACGTCATCCTCATCGACTCCGTATCCAAGCGTTACAGCGAGTGCGGTATCCGTATCGGTGCCCTAATCACGAAGAATGCTGAGGTTCGCAAGGCCGTGATGAAATTCTGTCAGGCCCGACTCTCCCCGCCCCTTATCGGACAGATTGTGGCCGAGGCGTCGTTGGAGACACCGGAGGATTATCTGCGCGATGTCTACGATGAATATGTGGAGCGTCGTAAGTGCTTGATCGACGGTCTGAACCGTATCCCAGGCGTCTATTCACCCATCCCGATGGGAGCCTTCTATACCGTAGCCAAACTGCCCGTCGACGATGCGGAGAAATTCTGTCGCTGGTGTCTGGCTGAATTCGACTACGAGGGCGAGACGGTGATGATGGCTCCCGCAGCTGGTTTCTACACCACACCCGGTGCCGGTATCAATCAGGTGCGTATCGCCTATGTGCTGAAGAAGAAAGACCTCGAGCGTGCGCTCTTCGTTTTGAGAAAAGCATTGGAAGCTTATCCAGGCCGCGTCGACGAAGAATGAATCTCCCGTTTTTCATAGCTAAGAGAATCTACAGTGATCAGGGCGACAAGCGAAAGGTGAGTCGTCCTGCCATTCGTATTGCTACCATCGGAGTCGCCATCGGTCTGGCGGTGATGATCGTCACCGTGAGCGTCGTGCTTGGCTTCAAGCACACCATCCGCGATAAGGTGGTAGGATTCGGCAGCCATATCCAGGTGCAGAACATACTTACTTTCCTCAGCACCGAGTCCTACCCTCTCTGCATCGACGACAGCGTCATGAGGAGCTACGAACAGATACCCGGTGTGAAGCACGTGGAGCGTTATGCCTATTCGCAAGGCATCCTGAAGACTGACGACGATTTCCTGGGAGTGATGTTCAAGGGCGTCGGACCGGAATATGACCTGAACTTCCTGAGCCAGCACCTCATCGAGGGCGAGATGCCCGTGTTCAGCGACACTGCCACCACCAACAAGATACTCGTCTCGAAGATGATTGCCGACAAACTGCGCCTGAAGGCTGGAGACCGTATCTTCGCCTATTTCATCGGTGAGAGCGTACGCACCAGGCGATTCAGCGTTGTCGGTATCTATCAGACGAACATGACACGCTTCGACGAAGCACTCTGCTTCACCGATCTCGCCACCACCCGGAAACTCAACGATTGGACCGACTATCAGTGCAGTGGCGCAGAGATCACCGTCAACGACTTCGACCAATTACAGGCCACAGCCGATGAGTTCATAGAGAAGGTAAACCGTCGCACCGATCAGGATCTGAACACCTATTCCTCACAGACCATCTTCGAAGCCTACCCGCAAGTATTCAACTGGCTGGAACTGCTCGACATCAACGTGTGGATCATCCTCGTGCTGATGGTTTGTGTGGCAGGCTTCACCATGATCAGTGGTCTGCTCATCATCATCCTCGAACGGACCCAGATGATCGGTGTACTGAAGGCGTTGGGTGCGAGAAACAAGACCATCCGCCACACCTTCCTCTGGTTTGCTGCCTTCATCATCGGACAAGGACTGCTCCTTGGCAACATTCTCGGAGCAGGTATCATCGCCCTGCAAAAATATACTGGTCTGGTGAAACTCGACCCTCAGACTTACTATGTGAGCGAAGCCCCGATGGAGATCAACATTCCCCTCTTCATACTACTCAACATCGCCACACTGATCATTTGTGTCTTCGTTCTTATTGCACCTAGTTTTCTGATTTCACACATCCATCCTGCGAAATCAATGCGATATGAGTAAATAAAGGTTAATTTTTGCACATTTTTTTTGCGGATGTGCAAGAAAAGATTTACCTTTGCACAAAATTTCAAAATTTGTGCAATTTTAATGGAATCGTTTAGCAGTTTCAACGCATATATCCAGCGTGCGATCATCGACAATTGGGATCAGGATGCACTCACCGACTATGAAGGAGCCACCCTTCAGTTTCATGATGTCGCCCGCAAGATAGAAAAACTCCATATCCTCTTTGAGAACAGTAATGTCCAGAAGGGTGATAAGATAGCCATCTGCGGCCGTAACTCTGCCCACTGGGCTGTGGCCTTCCTCGCCACACTTACCTACGGGGCCGTTGCAGTGCCCATCCTTCATGAGTTCAATGGCGAGCAGATTCACAACATCGTGAACCACTCCGAGTCGAAGATCCTCTTCATTGGTGACTTTGCCGTGAAGACCATCAATCCCGAGGAAATGTCTGCTCTGGAAGGCATCATCAACATCCCCGACTTCTCATTGATGATTAGCCGCTCGGAAAAGCTTACCTACGCGCGCGAACATTTGAATATGATGTTCGGCAGCAAGTATCCCATGGCCTTCCGTCGTGAGCACGTCAGCTATCATCAGGACGAGGCAGAGGAACTGGCACTCATCAATTACACCAGCGGTACGACAGGCTTCTCAAAGGGCGTCATGCTCCCCTATCGCGCCATCTGGGGTAATATCGAGTTCATCATCAGCCGTCTGGGCAAGAAAGTCAAACCCGGCGACAACATGCTGAGCATCCTGCCGATGGCCCACATGTACGGCATGGCCGTCGAGTTCCTCTTCGGCTTCTGTCACGGCTGCCATCTGTTCTTCCTGACCCGTCTGCCGTCACCCGCCATCATCGCGCAGGCCTTCCTCAATGTCCAGCCCACACTGATTGTCACTGTGCCCCTGATCATCGAGAAGATCATCCGTAAGAAGGTATTCCCCAAGATACAGAACAACCGCATGCGCCTGCTCCTGGCGATGCCCGTCGTGAGCAAGAAGGTGAAGGACCGCATCTGCAGCGAGGTATACAAGGCCTTCGGTGGCAATTTCTATGAGATCATCGTGGGCGGTGCTGCCCTTTCTAAAGAGGTCGAGGAATTCCTGCTGAGCATCGGATTCCCCGTCACCGTAGGCTATGGCACCACCGAGTGCGCACCCCTTATCTCCTACTGCGACCACAAGGAGTTCGTGCCAGGCTGCTGTGGCAAGCCCGTCGACCGCATGGAGGTGAAGATCCTCTCCAGCGATCCTGCCAATGTCCCCGGTGAGATCGTCACCCGTGGCTGCAACGTCATGCTCGGCTACTACAAGAACGAAGAGGCCACCAGTCAGGTCATCGATGAGGAAGGCTGGTATCATACCGGCGACCTCGGAACCCTCTCCTACTCCAACCATTTGTTCATCCGCGGACGCATCAAGAACATGCTTCTGGGTGCCAACGGACAGAATGTCTACCCCGAGGAAATCGAAGACAAGCTCAATTCCATGACGATGGTGGCAGAGAGCGTGGTCATCCAGCGAGGCGACAAGCTCGTGGCACTCGTACACCCCGATAAGGACGAGATGATGAACTTCAGCTACGAAGAACTGGAACAGATCATGGAGCAGAACCGTAAGGAGCTGAACGAGCAATTGCCCGTCTACAGCCGCATCTCACAGATTATCCTCCACGAAGAGGAATTTGCCAAGACACCTAAGAAGAGTATCAAGCGCTACTTATATCAGAACTACTAAATAAGAACTGCTAATATGGAACAGATACCAAGTTTTAACGCACTCATACAGAAGAGCATCGTCGACAACTGGGATCGCGATGCCCTGACAGACTACAAGGGACAGACCCTGCAGTTCCATGATGTTGCCAGAAAGATCGAGAAGGTACATATCCTCTTCGAGAACAGCGGTATTCAGAAAGGCGACAAGATAGCCCTCTGTGGCCGCAACTCCTCGCAATGGGCCGTTGCCTTCCTGGCTACGCTCACCTATGGTGCCATCGCCGTACCCATCCTTCACGAGTTCAATGCCGAGCAGATCCACAACATCGTGAATCACTCCGAGGCCCGTCTGCTCTTCGTGGGCGACCATGTGGCCACCATCATCGACCCGCAGGCCATGCCCACGCTCGAAGGCATCATCAACAATCCCGACTACTCGTTGATGATCAGCCGCACCGACAAGCTGACCTATGCCCGCGAGCACCTCAACGAACTCTATGGAAAGAAATTCCCAAAATACTTCCGCAAGCAGCACATCAGCTACTATGTCGAGCAGAGTCCCGACGAACTGGCAGTCATCAACTACACCAGCGGCACCACGGGCTTCTCGAAGGGAGTGATGATTCCCTACCGCGCCCTCTGGTCGAACTATGACTTCGCCTGCGACGTGTTGGGCAAGACCATCAAGGCCGGTGACAAGGTCATCTCGATGCTTCCCATGGCCCACATGTACGGTATGGCTTTCGAGTTCATCTTCGAATTCCTCCACGGCTGTCATGTCTACTACCTCAACCGTGTGCCCTCGCCAGCCATTATTGCGCAGGCCCTGGCAGAGATCAAGCCCGTCATCGTGATTGCCGTACCGCTTATCATCGAGAAGATCATCCGCAAGAAGGTGTTCCCCAAGATACAGAACAACCGCATGCGCCTGCTGATGCAGATGCCTGTCATCTCGAAGAAGGTACGCGAGATGATCTGTCAGGAAGTGCTGAAGGCCTTCGGTGGCAAGATGTACCAGGTGATCATCGGTGGCGCAGCCCTCAACCAGGAGGTGGAGCGGTTCCTCAAGCGCATCGAGTTCCCCTATACCGTAGGATACGGAGCCACGGAGTGCGCACCCATCATCTGCTACAGCGACTGGCACACCTTCGCCCAGGGATCATGCGGACGGGCTGCCCTGCACATGAAGGTGGAAATCGATTCCCCCGATCCCAGACATATCCCTGGCGAGATCCTCGCAAAGGGTCCTAACGTGATGTTGGGCTATTACAAGAACGAGGAGGCCACCAACGAAACCCTCGACCGCAACGGCTGGTATCACACCGGCGACCTGGGTACGATGGACATTCACGGCAACGTGTTTATCAACGGCCGATCGAAGAACATGCTCCTTGGCCCCAACGGACAGAACATCTACCCCGAGGAGATCGAGGACAAGCTCAATTCGATGACCCTCGTCGTTGAGAGCATCGTCGTGCAGCGCGACAACAAGCTCGTAGCCCTCGTCTACCCCGACCTCGACGAAGCCAAGGCAATGAACTTCTCTGCCGATGACATCCGCAATGTCATGGAACAGAACCGCAACGGCCTGAACGAGATGCTCCCCGCCTACGAGAAGATCTCGGAGATCGTCATCCAGAAAGAAGAGTTCGAGAAGACACCGAAGAAATCAATCAAACGTTATTTATATCAATAAGAAATCATGAAGACAAGAAAACTATGCCTGACTGCGGCCCTGATGATGGGCCTGACCATGACCATGTCGTGCGACCAACAAGACAACCCCGTAAATAATGGCAGCACCAAGACCGATGAGTTCACGACACAGGTGAACTGCCAGAGGAACGAAGGCGACGAGTGGAAGGACGCGGAGATCAAGATGCTATTCAAGGTGACCAGCGAAGATCCTGCCGAGGTGAAGGTGAGCGATTGCGAACAGCTCACCGGGAAACCCGTCAAGTTCACTATCCCCGAGACCCTGCAGGCGACTATGATGAACCAGGGACAGGAGGTTATAAAGAACTATGCCGTTACAGCCATCGGCGTGATGGCCTTCTACGATGGCGATGCCCTGACGGAAGTCGTCCTGCCCAGCGGCCTGAAGCAAATCGAGGGCTTTGCTTTCGGCAACTGCAAGAGCCTCGAGAGCATCGATATCCCACAGAGTGTGGAGACAATCGACTCCTATGCCTTCGACGGCTGCACCAGCCTTAAAAAGGCCACCATCCACGGCAATCCCACCCTCACTGCCAGTTCCTTCCCCGCTGAAACGCAATTGGAATACGTGAAAGAATAAATCCATAAGAGAACTCCCCGATGCCCAAGGCACCGGGGAGTTTTTATCGCCATATACTAATCTAAGGACAGATAATACAGGCGTTCACTATTATTCAGGAACAATTGTCAAATGTTTTGTGGTGTGTCATTAAGGTCATGATGTCATGAAGGTCATTAAGGTTTTCTGATGGAAGGGGCAAAATTTTCCGCATAATATATATAAATTATAATTTATATATAATATGAGCAGATTTTCATTCGGGATTGCTTGATGACACTCGTGACACATGACATTCATGACCACTTTTCCATGATTTTCCACGGAAGGATTCGCAGACCGCAATGAAAAAGTCGTACATTTGTATCATCAGTGAAAACTGACAAAAATTGCGACACAACCGGGCGGCAAACGTGACCTGCGCGCGAGGCAAGTGTTTCCGGGCAAAACGCATAAATCAGCAGGCTTGACAGAAAGTAAAATTTGTTAACGCAATCATATACAACGACCAGTTGCATGGGCCTAGGGCTACTCTATAAACAATCATCCCCGCCGATTGGCGGGGATGATTGTATCAGAATGGGAGATCGTCGGCACTGCCACCTTCTGCAGCAGCCGGCTCCTGTGCGGGCGGGAAGGGTGATGTGGCAGCATCGGGCTGGGCCTGAGCCGGCGGGAAGGGCGATGCAGCGGGAGCAGCAGCCACGGGAGGCACCTGACCACGGATGACGTTGTAGGCGCGGATGTCATTGAACCAGCGGCCCTGATACTCGCGGGCGTCGATGTCGAACTGGATGGTGAGGTCTTCACCGTTCTGAATGTTGAACTGCTTGATACGGTCCTCACCGAAGAGGTTGAAGACACAACGCTTGGGATACTGACCGGGAACTTCGAGCACATATTCCTGTGTCATCCAAGAGTTACCCGTACGGGCCGAGACACCACTGCGTGGCTCCATCACGGCAATAATTCTACCTGTTAATTCCATTGTCTTAAATGTTTTTATTTGTT
>JAEETD010000004.1 GCA_016290175.1 Prevotella sp.
TTCCTCGCGTATCATCGAATTAAACCACATGTTCCTCCGCTTGTGCGGGCCCCCGTCAATTCCTTTGAGTTTCACCGTTGCCGGCGTACTCCCCAGGTGGGATGCTTAACGCTTTCGCTTGGCCGCTCACAGTGTATCGCAAACAGCGGGCATCCATCGTTTACCGTGCGGACTACCAGGGTATCTAATCCTGTTCGATACCCGCACCTTCGAGCTTTAGCGTCAGTAAAGGCCTCGTCAGCTGCCTTCGCAATCGGGGTTCCTCGTGATATCTAAGCATTTCACCGCTACACCACGAATTCCGCTGACGTCGAACTCACTCAAGGCAACCAGTTCGCGACGCACTTCATACGGTTGAGCCGCTGCATTTCACGTCACGCTTAATCGCCCGCCTGCGCTCCCTTTAAACCCAATAAATCCGGATAACGCCCGGACCTTCCGTATTACCGCGGCTGCTGGCACGGAATTAGCCGGTCCTTATTCATGAGGTACATGCAGTGCGCCACACGTGGCGCAGGTTATCCCCTCATAAAAGCAGTTTACAACCCATAGGGCCGTCGTCCTGCACGCTACTTGGCTGGTTCAGAGTTGCCTCCATTGACCAATATTCCTCACTGCTGCCTCCCGTAGGAGTTTGGACCGTGTCTCAGTTCCAATGTGGGGGACCTTCCTCTCAGAACCCCTACTGATCGCGGGCCAGGTGGGCCGTTACCCCGCCTGCAACCTAATCAGACGCATCCCCATCCCATAGCGATAAATCTTTGCTTCACTTCTGATGTCATCTGTGAAGAGCATAGGGAATTAATCCGACTTTCGCCGGGCTGTGCCCTACTACGGGGAAGGTTGGATACGCGTTACTCACCCGTGCGCCGGTCGCCATCAAAGTTTGCAAGCAAACTTCATGCTGCCCCTCGACTTGCATGTGTTAAGCCTGTAGCTAGCGTTCATCCTGAGCCAGGATCAAACTCTTCATTGTATAAATATCTTCATTCCATAAAGGAATATAATCTCTGTCTCAGAACGACTATCCAAATAATTCAAGAATTAAACGGTTTGTTTCTTATACCCAAGCACCTCTACATTATATATAATATATAGGCACTCGCTTCTTGTACTACTTCTGTCTATGTAAATCTTTCAAAGAACTCTTTCTTTTCATGCTGACGCCCAAAAATTGCGCGAAAGCGGATGCAAAGGTACGCACTTTTTTCATACCCTCCAAATTTTTCGGCAACTTTTTTTCGAAAAACATGAAAGTTTTCGGGATTATTGACAAAACAAGGATACTACACCTTATTTATATATATAGAATCACTCGAAAATCTCTTCAATATCGTTGTCGCCAACTGCATCATCGATATACGAACAGGGGTTATACCCTTCTGGCATATCGAAGACTGCACTCTCGTTGATTCCGATCTGAGAATCGGCATAAATCGACTTCATGTAATGGGCAAATACGGGCAGCGCCATCGTAGCTCCCTGTCCCATATCCATCGAGTCGAAATGGATATCGCGGTCGTCACCTCCTACCCAACAGACACTTACCAACGTAGGAGTTACTCCAACGAACCATGCATCACTGTTATTGTTGGTTGTACCGGTCTTTCCACCAATCTCGCCCTTCATTTCATATTTATGACGGAGTCTTCCTGCTGTTCCGCCATCCACGACGGCCTTCAGCATATAGAGCATCTTATTGGCGCTCTCCTCACTGATCACCTCGTTCATGCGTGGCTGAAACTGTGCTATCAGGTTGCCTTCACCATCCTCAATACGTGTTACAAACATGTGGGCAGCACGGATACCATGATTGACAAATGCCGTATAGGCACTGGCCATTTCACCAACCGTAATCTCACAAGGTCCGAGACAAAGTGCCATAGACGGATGGATTTCCGGATTGTTGATACCATATTGCCTGAGCAGATCGACGAAAGCCTGGGGATTCAGTTTACTCATCAGATAGGCGGATATCCAGTTGTTAGACTGCTGGAGTCCCCACTTCAAGGTCACCATCTGGCCGTACCTTGCACGACCGCTATTCCTCGGGGTCCAGGGTTTGCCTGCCACCATATAGGTCTGCTGAACATTCGGAGCCTCGTCACAAGGAGAGAATCCATTCTCCATCGCCAAGGAATACAGAAGCGGTTTGATGGTAGAGCCCACCTGACGACGACCTTCCATCGCCATGTCATAGGCGAAATGTGAGAAGTTCAATCCACCGACATAGGCCTTCACATGACCATTCTGCGGACAGATGCTCATGAAGCCTGTACGAAGGAACGATTTGTAATATTTTATCGAGTCTATCGGTGTCATTGTCGTATCCACTTCTCCATGATAGGTAAAGATAGACATCCGCACAGGTGTACGGAACGACTTCTCGATTTCTGCATCAGAAGCATTGCTCTCCTTCAGCACACGATAACGTTCACACTGACGGACGGAACGCATTAGGATATTCTTTACCTGGGCTGCAGAGAGTTCCTTGGAGAACGGCGCATTGGGCTTCTTGAAATTAGCCTTATCGAAAGCCGGCTGGAGATAATTTGCCACATGCTGCTGAACAGCCGACTCCGCATATTTCTGCATACGGGAATCAATGGTCGTATGAACGCGAAGACCATCGGTATAGATATTATAAGGCTCGCCGTTCTTCTTCCTGTTTTTATTGCACCAACCGTACAAAGGATCTGATTCCCAATTGATTGAGTCGATGTGATACTTCACCATATTCCACGATGCATACAAAGCACGTTCCGGTTTCTTGGCCATCATATAGCGACGCAAGAAATCACGGAAATAGGTAGCAATACCATCTTTATGATCGTTGACATGGAAATGCAACTGAATGGGTTCTGCCCTGAATTTCTCATAGTCGGCCTGAGAGAGGACGCCAGCCTTCACCATCTGTCCGAGCACGACATTACGACGCTCACGACTGCGCTCCGGATTTCTTACAGGGTTGTAATAGGATGGGTTCTTGCAGAGGCCTATCAAGGTTGCGGCCTCATTGACGGTCAGGTCCTTAGGCTCTTTGTTGAAATAAGTATTCGAAGCCGTCTTGATACCGACTGCATTATGAAGGAAGTCAAAATAATTCAGATACATTGTAATGATCTCATCCTTCGTATAGTTGCGTTCCAGTTTGACTGCTATCACCCATTCTATCGGTTTCTGCAGCACACGCTCCAGCGTGGTCTGGGCACGCTCTGTGGTCCACACCTGCTTTGCCAACTGCTGCGTAATGGTAGATCCGCCACCAGCACTCTTCTGTCCCATGATGCCGCGTTTGATGATAGCTCGTGCCAAGGCATAGAAGTCGATGCCTGAATGCTCATAGAAACGGACGTCCTCTGTAGCCACCAGCGCCTGTACCAAAGCCGGTGACAGCTTGGTGTAATCTACCAGCACGCGATTCTGACGATTATAGTTCCATGTTCCCAGCAGTTTTCCGTCGGAGGAATAGATCTGGGTGGCATAGCGGTTGATAGGATTCTGCAGATCTTCGATGGGAGGCATATAGCCAATCCATCCTTGGTCAATCGCATAAAATGCCGTTGCAGCACCCAGCACCACCAATATCAATAACGTCCACAAAAAACGCACAAACCACTTCATCATAAGCCAAAAATATCGTCAGTTTTAATTATCTTGGTGCAAAATTACGATTTTCTTTCAAAATATCGCACGGAAATAAGAAATAATGTGTAATTTTGCACAAACAAAATGAAAATAACGGATGGAAAAGCATAATTTTGTGACAATTGCCGATCTCACAAAGGAGAAAATCCTCTATATGATTGAGATGGCAGAAGAGTTTGAGAAGCACCCGAACAGGGAAATACTTAAAGGAAAAGTGGTAGCGACACTTTTCTTTGAGCCATCGACCCGCACCCGACTATCGTTTGAGACCGCAGCCAACCGTCTCGGTGCCCGTGTCATCGGTTTTGCCGACCCAAAGATCACCAGCGGAACGAAGGGCGAGACGCTGAAAGACACCATCCTGATGGTTTCGAACTATGCCGATGTCATTGTGATGCGTCATTATATCGAGGGTGCAGCCGTCTATGCTTCAGAGGTGGCTCCTATCCCTATCGTCAATGCCGGCGACGGTGCCCATCAGCATCCTTCCCAATGTATGCTGGACCTCTATTCGATCTATAAGACACAAGGAACACTCGACAACCTTAATATATATATGGTGGGTGACCTGAAGTACGGTCGTACGGTACACTCGTTGCTGATGGCCATGCGCCATTTCAATCCGACTTTCCATTTTGTGGCTCCGAAAGAGCTGTCCATGCCTAACGAGTACAAGCTCTATTGCAAGGAGCACGGCATCAAATATCAGGAGCATACCGCTTTTAATGAAAAGGTCATCGCCGATGCCGATATCCTCTATATGACACGTGTCCAGAAAGAACGTTTCTCGGATCTGATGGAGTATGAGCGTGTGAAGAATGTGTATGTACTGAATAATGAGATGCTGAAGAGTGCCAAACCCAACATGAAGATTCTCCATCCCCTGCCCCGTGTGAACGAGATTGCCTATGAGGTGGACGACAATCCCCACGCATACTATATTCAACAGGCTGGCAATGGTCTCTTCGCCCGCGAAGCCATCTTCTGCGATGTGCTCGGTATCTCACTGGAGGAAGTTAAGAACGACAAAACGATTATAAGATGAACAAGAAAGAACGTTTGGTAGCCGCCATTGAGCAAGGCACCGTGATTGACCATATACCTACCGCCAAGACCTATCAGGTGGCAAGCCTGTTAGGGCTCTTTGATCTGGACACCCCTGTCACCATCGGTTTCAACTACCCTTCGCAGAAAGTGGGCAAGAAAGGCATCATCAAGGTGTCGGACAAATTCTTCACCGACGATGAGATCTCGCGTCTTTCCGTCGTGGCACCAAATGTCATCCTCAGCATCATCCGCGATTACGAAGTGGTGGAGAAAAAGACTGTAGAGACACCCGAGGAGATCAAGGGTATCGTGAAATGCAACAATCCGAAATGCGTGACCAACAACGAACCGATGGCCACCCATTTCCATGTGACTGACGGTGTTCTGACCTGCCACTACTGCGAGAAAGAGCAGGATATCAACAAAGTAGAATTAGTATAAACCCAATAAACAAAGACAATGAACAGAGACAACGCAATCTTTGAGTTGATTGAGAAAGAGCATCAGCGCCAGTTGAAAGGCATTGAGCTGATTGCCAGTGAGAATTTTGTAAGTGACCAGGTGATGGAAGCTATGGGTTCCTACCTGACCAACAAGTATGCCGAGGGTTATCCTGGACACCGCTACTATGGTGGTTGTCAGGTGGTCGACGAGGTGGAGCAGTTGGCTATCGACCGTGTGTGCAAGCTCTTCGGCGCCGAGTATGCCAATGTGCAGCCCCACTCTGGTGCACAGGCCAACGCTGCTGTGCTGCTGGCTGTGCTGAAGCCCGGCGACACCTTCATGGGTCTGAACCTCGACCACGGCGGTCACCTCTCTCATGGCTCACACGTGAATACATCGGGTATCATTTATAACCCCATCGGCTATAACCTGAACAAAGAGACGGGCCGTGTGGATTATGACGAGATGGAGCAGCTGGCCCTCGAGCACAAGCCGAAGCTGATTATCGGCGGTGGCTCTGCCTACAGCCGTGAGTGGGACTACAAGCGTATGCGTGAGATTGCCGACAAGGTAGGCGCTCTGCTGATGATTGATATGGCTCACCCCGCCGGTCTGATTGCTGCCGGTCTGCTGGAGAACCCCGTAAAATATGCACACATCGTGACCTCTACCACCCACAAGACCCTTCGCGGTCCTCGTGGCGGTATCATCCTGATGGGTAAGGACTTCGAGAATCCCTGGGGTCTGAAGACACCGAAGGGAGTGGTGAAGATGATGTCTACCATCCTCAATTCTGCAGTCTTCCCCGGACAGCAAGGTGGTCCGTTGGAACACGTGATTGCAGCTAAGGCTGTTGCCTTCGGTGAGGCTCTGCAGCCAGAGTTCAAGGAGTGGGCCAAGCAGGTTCAGAAGAATGCCAAGGTGCTGGCAGAGGAACTGGTGAAGCGTGGCTTCGGCATCGTCAGCGGTGGTACTGATAACCACTCTATGCTCGTAGACCTGCGTTCTAAGTATCCCGATCTGACTGGTAAGGTGGCTGAGAACGCCCTCGTAGCAGCCGACATCACCGTGAATAAGAACATGGTTCCGTTCGACAGCCGCAGTGCCTTCCAGACCTCCGGCATCCGTCTCGGAACCCCCGCCATCACTACCCGTGGTGCCAAGGAAGACCTGATGGTTCAGATTGCCGCCTGGATTGAGGAAGTGCTCAACGATCCTGAGAACGAAGAGGTGATTGCTTCCGTCCGCAAGCGCGTGAATGAGAAGATGAAGGAATATCCGCTCTTCGCTTATTGATAATACAATTAGCCCTCGCAATTGCGAGGGCTAATTGTTTTATTTCAGCTCAGCATTGAAGTGATTGATCGCTTGTCGGTACAGATGACGACGGGTATTACCGCCGAAGATACTATGATTGCGATTGGTATAGACCAACTGTCGGAAATCCTTATCAGCCTGTACCAAAGCCTCGACATACTCAGCAGAATTACGATAATGCACATTATCATCAGCCAGACCATGACAGATCAGCAATGCACCATGTAACTGACCAGCTCTAGCAATCGGGTTCACCTCGTCGTAGCCCTTGGGGTTCTCCTGCGGCGTGCGCATATAGCGCTCGGTATAGATGGTGTCGTAGAAGCGCCAGTTAGTGGGTGGCGCAATAGCCACTCCTGCCTTGAAGACCGGACGTCCTTCCGACATCGACATCAGCGTGTTCCATCCGCCATACGACCAGCCCCATATACCGATACGGTTCTTGTCGACATACGCCTGTTGTCCGAGCCAGATGGCCGTTTCTACCTGATCGCGCGACTCCAGTTCACCCAGACGCAGATAGGTACATTTCTCAAACTCAGCCCCACGACCGCCTGTGCCTCGGTTATCCACACAGACACAGATATAACCCTGCTGACAGAGATACTGCTCCAGGATTGCGCCATTGCCACTCATGCCGATGCCCCATTGGTTCAACACCTGCTGATTGCCAGGACCACCATACTGATACATGATCACAGGATACTGCTTCGACGGATTGAAATCCAAGGGTTTTACCATCCATCCATTCAGTGTTACGCCCTCAGAGGTCTTGAACTGGAACAGTTCTTTCTTGCCCAGGTCAAACTTCGAGAGTTTGTTCTTGAGTTCGTGGTTGTCAATGAGCGTCTGCAGCAGTTTGCCATTGTTCTGGCAAATGGTGTACTGCAAAGGATTATCGAGATCGCTCCAGATGTTGATGAAGTATTTGAAGTTCGTGCTGAAGATGGCATTGTTGACACCAGCCTTCTGCGAGAGCGTCTCAATCTTACCGTTCTGGTGCGCCACCATCACCTGCTGTTCGGTAGCCCCTGTAGGATTGGCAGCAAAGTAGACATCACCCGTTGCATCATCTACACCATAGACGCTCTTTACCACATATTGGTCGTTGACAATCTGGCGCAGCAACTGACCATTGTGATTATAGAGATAGAGATGATTATACCCGTCGCGCTCACTGGGCAACAGTATATATTTGTCGCTGATCTGCACATCCTCGAACGTCTCTTCCTTCACGTACTTGTCAACCTTATCCTCGATGATAAGCTTCGCCACCGTCGAGAGCGGATTGGCCATATAGATCTTCAGATCATCCTGATGACGGTTCAGCGTGAAGATCATAATCCGCTCCGGATCGTTCGTCATCCTGATACGGGGAATATAGCCGTCAGCCTCCAAAGGCAGATCGATGGTGCGCGTCTGATGACTCTTGATATCATACGAGAGCACCTTCACCTTGGAATTTTGTTTACCCGGAATAGGATACTTATAGGTGTAGAAACCTGGATAGTCGCGATACTGTTCCTGTTCAGGCGACAGTCCCTTGAACAACTGCATGGAATACTGTGGGACATCGGTCTCGTCGTAGCGGATCCAGATAATCTGCTTGGAGTCAGCCGAGAACACCATCGACGAATTGGTTGAGAACTCCTCCTCATAGACCCAGTCAGGAATACCGTTGATAATCTCATTACGCTTGCCATCCTTCGTCACCTGACTCTCGGCATTGTCATAGAGCAGTTTAACGAGATGGATGTTATTATCGCGTACAAAAGCAATCTGATTTCCATCAGGCGAGAAGACCGGCGTCTGCTGAGGACCACCATCAGACAATGGTTCCAGTTTGTTGTTCTGGATCATAAAGATATAATACTCCGCCGTAAACGAACGACGATAGATAGGTTTGGTGTTCGTCTGAATCAGCAACCTGCGACCATCAGGACTCACGATATAACCCTGTACACGACCGATCTGTGCACCTCTGGCCGTAGCGGCATCAAAGAGTACACCCACTTCCTTGCCCGTCTTGAAGGAGTATGTCACAATACGCTTGCCATCCGCACTGATCTGTGCATATGTCTCACCATCAGCCATCGGATGCACTTCCGACAATGTCTCCTGACGGAAATCACCACGTGTGATATCAAATAAACTCAGTTTCTCACCAGCCCTGACACTCATAGAAAGCATCAATAAGGCCGCACCAACCATTGAAAGTCTTATATTTACCATAGATTCTTTTGATTTTTCTGTTTGATTGTGCAAAGATAGCGATTTTTTCCCTAACTTTGCAAGCGGATGGAATTAAATAAAGTGAATACACCTTATTATTATGATTACGGGACGTGGATACGCCACCGTTTCCCGTTCCGTGTGCAGAAGATTTCCATCGACGCCGGCTTTACCTGTCCCAACCGCGACGGCAAACTCTCTACGGGTGGCTGCATCTACTGCGACAACCGCACCTTCAATCCTGCCTATTGCCAGCGAAAAGACAGCGTCGCCCGACAATTAGAAGCCGGTAAGCAGTTCTTTGCACGGAAATATCCCGAGATGAAGTATCTGGCTTATTTCCAGGCCTATACCAATACCTACGCCTCCATCGACCATCTCCGCCAACTCTACGAAGAGGCCTTGAGTGTTAAGGATATTGTCGGCATTGTCATCGGCACACGGCCGGACTGCGTGTCCGACGAACTTCTGAACTATCTGAAAGAACTGAATCAGCGTTGCTTTCTCATTGTGGAATACGGGGTGGAGAGTGCCAACGACGAGACGTTACGACGTATCAATCGCGGCCACACTTTCGAACAGTCGCGCCTGGCCATCGAGAAGACCCATCAACGAGGCATTCTCACAGGTGCTCATATCATCTTGGGATTGCCAGGCGAGGATGCTCAGGAGAATCTCCGACAGGCGCCCATTATCTCCTCACTCCCCATTGACATTCTGAAAATCCATCAGATGCAGATTATCCGAGGCACCCGACTGGCAGAAGAATTCGAACGTAGCCCCTTCCATATTTACAGTGTCGAGGAGTATATTGAGCTGATCTCCAGCTACATACAAAGACTTAGAAAGGATCTGGTCTTAGAGCGTTTTGTCTCGCAGTCACCCAAAGAACTGCTCATTGCTCCACAATGGGGACTGAAGAACCATGAGTTCACGGATCTGCTTAATAACTATCTGAAAAACCATCAGATTCACCAAGGCAGCTTATTGGAATAGCTGATATTCGTTGTTGGCCAACAGGCCTGCAGTTGTCATCTTCTTGTTGTGTTTCATGTATTCATCAATCCGGTTCACAAAGGCATTGTTGAAAACGGTACGTCCCATCGCATTGTTCACCACCCACTGGATTTTCGCCATGTGCACATCGCGTTCTTCCTGTGACAGTTGACGGTCGAATGGCATCGGATAGAGACTCAATAGATAGAATCCGATACAGTCGGGCACGATATACTGGCGCTGCATCATACTCTTCTGTTCCTGCGAATAACCATAGTTCTCTTTCTGATAAAGTGCATAGTCTGCTCCCAGATACTTGTCGAGACAGATGCCTATCTGACCATTACCCACGATGACACTCTGATCGAGCGAACCAATCTGGGCATAAACCACGGGAATCTCGATGTTCGGAATTTGTTTCTTCAGATACTGAAAGGCCTTGGTCAGTTCCTGATTGATGTCGTCCATATTGGCATATTGCTGTTCAGCCTCATTAACCAGCATCTGGAGCGTGGAGTCCTGATAGAAACGCAGGAATTTCATATTGATGTCTGCCTCGTTAACCTTACCGATACGGAGCACATCCTCGATCAGCGTCCTTGTCTGAGTGGGATAGGCCGTGTTCATCTGCTGAAGAGCGGAGAAATCACCCGTCGTCAGATAAAGACTCTGGATACGGTCATAGCGGTCAACAACAATCTCCGTGTCCGCTTCATCGGACTTGAGCTGCCATTCACAGCCGATACAACCAAGCATCGTCAACAATAATATAAAATATATCTTATGCACCTACGGCCAGTCTGAGTTTTACGATTCTTTAAAATTTCTGCAAATTTACTAAAAATTATTTTCAAATCCAAATTTTAACCTAATTATTTTAAAAATATCTCCCAAAAATGCACAAATTTGTTTATTTGTGTAAAAACAAGAGGCCATTTTCCGTCTTTTTGTGTACTTTTGTAGTCTACTAAAACAAAGATGGAAAGAATGAAAAGGATTTTCTACCTATTGCTATTTTTGCCGTTGGCAGCTTTTGCCCAACAGACCATCACGGTCAGCGTCAGCAATCCCTCAAAATCGGTTCGCAGCGATGAACCGGTAGTCATCAACCTTGCTCCATATGGTGAGATCCGTTCCGCACTCGTCACCGTCAATGGTCAGGAGATTCCCTGCCAGCTCGATGACCTCAATCAGGATGAGTTATTCGACGAGCTCTGTTTTCTCGTCAACCTTCAAGGCAAGGAGAAGAAGCAATACACGGTGACGCTCTATACCGAGGGCGAGCCTCGCACCTACCCTGCCCGTGTTTTCGCGGAAATGGTATTGGGTAACAGCAAGGACAAGAGTCTGAAGAAAAACCAGCAGAACAATTACATCGAATCAATCACGGCCCGTGGCGATGCTGCCTATACTTATAACATCCAACATCATCACGGTGTCGACTTCGAAAGCGAACTCAACGGTATCCGTATTTACTTCGACGAACGCCAGACACTCGACTGCTATGGCAAGTTCAAGAAACAGCTGGAGTTGAAAGAGACACAGTTCTATACTGATAAAGACCAGAAGGCGAAAGGTTATGGTGACGATGTGCTGTGGGTAGGCCAGACCTTCGGTCTCGGTGCCTTCAGAGGTTGGAACGGTAAGGAGCCCACCCATGTGTCGCCCGTCAAGAGCCGTACCCAGCGCGTTATCTCCTACGGACCTTTGCGCACCATCGTCGAGGTAATCGACAAAGGTTGGCAACCACCAACACCCAACAGCCAACACCCATCACCCAACACCCATCACCCATCACCCATCAACATGACCCTCCGTTACACCCAATATGCCGGCCATCGCGATACCGATGTCGACGTGTTCTTCAATCGTCCTGTGGCCGATTATGCCTTCTCTACGGGTATCATCAACGTGAAGAATTCTGTGGAATTCAGCGACAAGAAAGGTTTGCGCGCCTGCTGGGGTACCGACTGGCCCTCTACCGACACCATCAACTTCAAGCGTGAGACCGTCGGTCTGGGCATCTGCATCCCCATGAAATATGTCCGCAGCGAAGAGCCTGCCAACAAAGACAATTATGCCTTCGTGGTTGGTACAGCCGATGACCGTCTGCAATACAAAGTCATCTACTGTTCAGACAACGAATCTTTCGGCTATCACTCCGCCAAGGAATGGTTTGACTTCCTGGCCGAATGGAAAAAAGAGGTGGAAAAGCCTATTGAGGTAAAGTATTAAAGGTCTTCCTGCCTTTCACATAATATTGCCAGAGCAGAGAGAACATCTTCCGCTCTGGTTTTTCTTTGGTCACACGGCTCGCCTGAATCTGCTTTCGATCGGCAGCAAAATCCTTCCGCCACTGCTTGAAAGCGCGACGGGCACGATAAATTGCCTTGAAATCACCCTGGTTACGTTTTAATATCAGCGTTTCCCAGGCAGCCAGATAATCCAGCCACCAGCGCCAATGCATCACCGCTTTCAGTTCCTCCTCAGGCAGACACTTATACAGCATCGTCAGATTATTGCGGAAATTCAGGAAGGTCTTCATGGGATTGCTCTTCGGCAATGTACCACCCCCTACATGATAGACGTAACTATCTGGTACACAGACGATTCTACGGCCACGGATGCGCAGACGCCAACAGAGGTCAATCTCTTCATTATGCGCAAAGAAACGGCCGTCTAATCCGCCCACTGCCCAATAGTCCTTAGCACGGATCATCAGCGCAGCTCCCGTCGCCCAATGCACATCCACCTGATCATCATACTGACCATTATCCTGTTCCACCGTCTCGAAAATACGTCCACGACAGAAGGGATAGCCCAGACGGTCGATGAATCCCCCACTCGCTCCTGCATATTCGAAAGCATCGCGATCATAAATACTCAGCAACTTCGGCTGACAGGCAGCGATATCCTCATGAGTATCCAGCAATTCTATCATCGGTGTCAGCCAATGATGCGTCACTTCGATATCAGAATTCAGCAACAGGTAATACTCTGCCTCAATCTGCTGCAAGGCCTTATTATACCCCTCGGCAAAGCCCCAGTTCCGGTCCAGTTCAATCAGCTTCACGGAAGGAAACTCCTCACGCAACATTTTCAGCGAATCATCCGTCGAGGCATTATCTGCTACATACACCGTAGCCTCGTCTTTGGAATACTGTAGCACAGACGACAGATACTTTTGCAGCATTTTTTGCCCGTTCCAATTCAAGATGACTATTGCCAGTTTTTCCATACGCGCGTACATTATATATTATAATAGCAAACAACGAAGGGCCTGTTTATCGCGAGTCAGTTCCCCAAGCCTCACCTTTACAATCTGGTTATCCAAAGCGGGATCAGCATCCTTGGCAGGCAGTTCCACACGGATATAATTCTTCGTGAATCCATGCATCGCCTTGCCTCTGGGTGCCTTCTCAAACAACACCTCTGCCTCCTGACCGATATGCTGCTGATAGAAAGCAATGGTCTTCTCATCGCTCAGTTCCAGCAACCGCTTCGATCGCAGTTTCTTATCCTGCTCACTCACGATATAGGGAATGTTCAGCGCTGAGGTACCAGGCCGCTCAGAATACGGGAACACATGCAACTGCGTCACATTGAGCGAATTAAGGAACTCAAAGGTCTCCTCGAAACACTCAGGTGTTTCACCTCGACAGCCCACCATCACATCCACACCTATAAAGGCATCGGGCATCACCGCCTTCACCTTATGAATCTTATCGGCAAACAACTGACGGTCGTAATGCCTGTGCATCAACTTCAGCACCGTATCGCTCCCACTCTGCAAGGGAATATGGAAATGAGGCATAAACGCCCTACTCCTGGCGCAGTAGTCAATCAGTTCATCTGACAACAGATCCGGCTCCAGCGAACTGATGCGATAACGGCTGATACCTTCCACAGCATCCAGCGCCTTCACCAGGTCCAAGAACTGTTCGCTTGTGGTCTTGCCGAAATCACCGATGTTCACACCCGTCAGCACAATCTCCTTGCCCCCTTCCTGCGCCGCTTCCTCTGCCTGCGCCACCAAAGAGGCTATCGACGGATTTCGTGAGAAACCTCTCGCATAAGGAATGGTACAATAGGTGCAGAAATAGTCGCATCCATCCTGTACCTTCAGAAAGAACCTTGTTCTGTTTCCTCTCGAGCAACTCGGCGCAAACGTTTTTATATCCTTCGTTTTCTGACGGAACGTCTTCCCTCTTCCTTCTTCCTTCTTACATCTTCCATCATCTCCCCAAGCATTGGACAGGAACTGCACCAGATTCGCCTTCTCATTCGCCCCCAGCACCAAACTCACGCCCTCTATCGCTGCCACCTCGTCGGCTTCCAACTGCGCATAGCAGCCAGTCACCACCACAAAGGCGCCGGGATTCTGACGCACCAGCCTGCGGATTGCCTGACGACACTTCTGATCGGCCACCTCCGTCACAGAACAGGTATTGATCAGGCAGATATCAGCCTTCTCCCCCTTCTCGGCCGTTCTGACACCCAGTTCCTGGAGCATCTTGCCGAAAGTGGAGGTCTCGGAGAAGTTTAACTTACATCCGAGAGTAAAATAAGCTGCCGTTTTGCCCTGAAAGGCCGATGTATCAATCATACCTTTACCTTTTTACTTTTTTACCTTTTTTCCTTTATATGTTTGCGAGCACAAAGGTACTCATTTTTTTCCAAAAAACGCTCATTTTTGGCATATTTTCGTATTTGTGCAAATTTTGCACTATTTTTAACATTTCGTAATCTATTGATTCTCAGCGTTTTGCAAAAAAGTTACAAAAATGACCTAAAAAAAAACAAAAAAAATGATACGCCGTATTAAAAAAATGTCTAACTTTGCAGCGTTTTAATAAACAAATGATTGTTTTACAGATTTAAAAGCATTAGAAAAATGAAGAAATTAGTATTTATGTTCGTAGCTGTTGCAGCTATCTCTTTCGCTTCTTGTGGCCAGCAGGCTCAGCCCGCTCAGGTTGACACCGACACTATCGAGGAGGTTGTTGATAGCGTTATTGACAGCGTAGCTGTTGACACAGTTGCTGCTGACACAGCTGCTGTTGCTGAGTAATTAGCAAATCAGAACAAATTGAGAGAATTTGGAGGCCGTTGGACGAGAGTCCAGCGGCCTTTTCAATTTATTTCTGATAGTATTGTGCGTCGGATTCTGAGAAGCAGCAGACGATGATCTCGCCTTGGTAGCCGCGTTGGAGATGTTCGTTGAGGACGCGGGTGGCGATGCGAGCGGCTTCGGCCTTGGGGAAGCCATAGACGCCGGTGCTGATGCAGGAGAAGGCAATGCTCTGGAGATTGTTTTCCTCTGCCAGTCGCATGGCGGTATCATAGCAGGAGGCCAGCAGCTCACGTTCATTATGGGCACCTCCATACCAGATGGGGCCTACGGTATGAATGACTTTCTTACAAGGCAGGTTGTAGGCATCTGTCATCTTACTCTGTCCTGTCTGGCAACCGCCCAGCGTTTTGCACTCCTCCAGGAGTCCTTTTCCCGCTGCCATATGGATGGCACCATCGACACCTCCCCCACCCAACAGCGATTTGTTAGCTGCATTCACAATGGCATCAACTTTTAATGTGGTGATGTCGGCCACAATAATCTTGATCTGATTCATACACAATCATATTTATTTTAGTTTCTCCTTCAGCTGACTTAATCCCCAATCGATGTTGTATAAACCGTTGAGCCGGAGGTCGTCGCGCACACGACGGCTATCAGGCGTGATGGTCTCGTAATGTGGGATGCCGTTGAACTGGAAGAGTTCTTGCAGACGGGTAAAGTCGGCATTGGTCACGCAGATGGCCTCTTCGTCGGCCAGCCACTCCGCTACATATTTCTTATAGGCATCGCTACCCTCAGCGGTCCGTTCGCCAGCGATGAAAATGAGCTTCACATCGTCGCGCTGGGCAATCTGGGCACGTGTCTGCTTGCTGCTTTCGATGGCGGAGCGACAAGGTCCGCAGCCCATTCCCCAGAAGTCGATGACGAGGAAACGACCTGGATATTTCTGCGTGAGCTGATGGATGAGGTCGGCCATCGGTGCATCAGGCAACGGCGTAGAGAGGTCTTTCTGCGCCATCTTGTAGGCATAATACGCCTCAGCCTTCTGGTGGATATAGGGGTCGCTGAAGCTGGCGAGATAGACGGGATACATATTGCTGAGGGAGCAATTCTCCTCTACTTCTTTCCGACGCTCTGCCTCTGTCTTAGTCGTATCGGCGAGGATGCTGAGGTTGAGGTCTTCATTACTGCGCCACGAGTTGAAATCATTGATATAGTTTTTGTAGGTGCAATGCTGTATCATCTCGTTGTCATGGTCAGTACCCATCAACTTACGAAGGGAAGACCGGTAACTTCCAAATCCCTTGATGACGTTGCTTGCATTGTATTCAATGATGCCTTTCTCATCCATCATACCATCTTGTCGACGCTGCAGTGCCGGTCTGGCAAACTGGATGCGATTGAGCAGGATGGAATAATGGTTGCTGGCGAGCAGCAGCGGATTGTCGAAGTCGACACGATGGAGGGATTCGTAGTACTTTTCATCGCTGATAGCTCTATTCTCCATGCTGTCGACAATCTCGATACGGTATCCGCCATCCTCCAGCTTCACATATTTCCTGACGTCATCCTCACGATACATCATATAGTCCATCCAGGCATAGGCGAAATTGACCTGCAGATCGGCCATTGCCAGTTGCATCTCCATCGGCGTGAAATGGTATTGACGGCTCACCGACTGCAGACGGTAGATCATGTTCTGCCACACCTCCTCAGCCTTCTGCGTGGCTTCGGCGATAGTGCCTTTATACATGTGGAGCGGATAGGCCAGATCGTTGAAGATGTCGGTATTGCGGAGCCAGTTCTGCACGTCGCGGCTGCTGCCGTTGTTATAGTAGCACTGATACATACCGTACTCGTTCCGCTTCACGGTGATGTCGATAGTCTCGCCAGGTCGGGCAAAGAACGGTATCTGGCTGAAGCCATTCCTCGACTCTCTGCAAAAGAATTCCTGCATAACGGGATAGCTGGCCTGGAACTTCTTGCAGAAGGTGCCGTCGGGCGCAATGTCGAGCACCAGTGTAGTAGCATCGTCGGAGAAGACATCCTGAAAATAGCACTCCATCGAGTTGTAGCCGAAGAGCGCCGAATTGTAGTCCTCGATACGGCCTTTGACGGTAATGGTATCGGTACGGAACCAATCCTGCGGGACGGTATAGGGATTGGTGGCAGCCAGCTCCTGCATCGTGGGTACCTTGATCTTAAGTTTCTGGTCGTGGATGCCTAAGAGCATGAACGCACGGCTGACGTCGCCCTCGATAAAGTCGAAGATCTGCACCTTCTTGGGCAACGGCTCGAAATGCATCGTGAAGTCGGTGATGCCGCTCTCTGGCGACTTGATCCATGAGTCGAGGGCGATGTTCTCGGCTGAACGCAGCGGGTAGCGCTGGCCGTTTTCATCCAACAGGTAGCTGCCTTTGTCGAAGCGGAACATCTGACCTTTGGGATACTCCATCGTGAAGTGGATAGTGGTGGCCGTGTCGCGGAAAATCACATCGCGGGCTCTCAGTTCGCCATTAGAGACGTTTACACATGCCATCGCCTTTGGGGCTTTAATGATCTTGAAGGTTTTCGCCTGCATCGTTATTACGACAAAAGCCAGCAGAATAGCAGATAATAGTTTTTTCATCCTTATTTCACGAGTTTATTCATTTCCTTCATGTATTTCTCGGTGAGGTCGCTGATGTACTTCTGCGTCTTCTGGGCTGCTTTGGTCAGCACACCCACTTCCTTGTATAGCAGAGAGAATCCTTGGTTCTGTTTGGTGAGGAAATCCAGATATTCCTTGTAAATCTCGCCCTTTGCTTTTGCCCTTTCAGCAATCTCTGTGGGAGGAATCTCCAAGCCATTTATCGTTTTCATGAGATCCTGCATCTTCGCATCCAGTTCCTTGTTCAGCTTGGTAATCTGGGCGAAGTAGCTGTCGGCACCTGTGAGCGACCTCATTTTAACAAAAGGCTCCATAGATGCGTAGGTGGATTTGATTGCTTCCTCGTTGGCCTGAATGGCCATCGCCTTGGCCATTACCTGCTGTTTCACTGCTGGCGAGGGCTCCCATCTGGAGGCTTGCTCAGGCTGTGGAGCTACGGGTATGGCCCGAGCGCCATAGTCCGGTTCGGGTTTCTCCTCGACAAACTCTACTTTGTCAATAACTTTCACCGTATCGGCTTCGTCTGTCAAGGGATCATCAAATACGATTTCGTCTTTCTTGCCATCAAACATGGTGCCTGTAGTCTTCGACTCATTCTCGTAGATATCAGGACGCAGCGAGGTAATCATATAGACGGTGCCCTTCAACGGGTAGCTGCCCGTTTCCATAGGCTGACGACCGTTGTAGTCGACATCCCAGACGACGGCATAGACATCGCGCAGTTCGGGGTTCTCAGGGTTCTTGCAGGCCATGAACCACATCTCCTGCGAGGGCTTCGTGCGGATGGAGATATGCTTGTTCATCGATTTGTCTCTGGTGACAACCTGAATCGAGAACGGCCGGTTGTTGCCTGGCTGGATGTGGAGGAACTGATAAGAGAACTGCTCGTCGGCCTTGAAGGCGCTGGTCATATTCCGCAAGTAAGGCCCTTTGCCTACAGCTGTAAAGCCAAAGGGCTCGATGCGCTCCCTCGACTCGATGATGTTGGTGTTGGGATTCTTGGAGACAGAATAGGTCTGTCCCTCGTTCTGTCCATAAACGTTGATCAGATTCTCTAATGCATTGATGACTCTTTGAGGCGTGTTCGGATAGATTTTCTTCTGAGCACTGGCTGTTGTGATGGCGCTGCAAGCGATGAGCAGCATGGTAATGATACGTTTCATAATGTAACTATTTTTGAGCTGTTTGTTCTAATGTATATCTTGAGATCTCAAGTTCGAGTTCCACCCACTTCAGATAGGCTTCGCTGGCCTGCTTCTTCAGCAGGGCGAGTTCCTCAGCGGTGTATTTGTAGTTCTCGGGGCGCGTGATGGGGATGTCGCGCTCGGTGAGTGTCTCGGCCATATCGGTTTCGGGGGCTGACGGTGTATCAGTGATGATTTCCTCCGTAGGCTCGGTGGCGGTTTCGGCCTTGGCCAGTTCGGTATTGGGCGCTACCTTCGTCGCTGATGGCTGCATGCGGACTTTAACGGGTTCTGCCTGGGGCGCGGGTATTGTTTCGGGCTCTACAACTTCTGGCTCTTCTGCTTTTGGCTCGACGATGACTTTAGGCTGTTCGGTCTTCTGGGCCACCTGTGGCTGAGCGGTCTGCGCTTCGTGCTTGGGCCACAGCGTAATGCCTATACCTATTATTAATAAGAGGCAGGCAGCAGCAGCCATCCAGCGCCAGAGCATTCTCGGCTTCGGAGCCGGCTTAGGCTCTTCCATCCGCTGCTTCATGCTGGCCATGAAGTCGGCTGTCAGTTGTGGCGTGTCTGAGTATTTGCGTCTCAGGGCCTCGCGCAGGTCTGTATCTTTGAATTGATTCATCTTATTGAAGTTTCTTATAAAGTTTCTTTCTCGTTCGGTAGAGGCGGTTGGCAAGTGCCGAGGCCTCGATGCCGGTGATGTAGGCGATTTCCGTCAGCGGACGGTCTTCGAAGTAGTAGAGCGTGAGGAGCATCCGTTCGTCGTCAGGCAGTTCATCCACGATTTCCATCAGTTGTGAGATACGCTCCTCGCGACCTGTAGAGAGTTCTGCCTCCAGCTCCTCGTTGCTGATATCCGTCTGCCAGACTTGCGTGTCTTCGATCGAGACGATCATCGGACGACGGCGTTTCAGGAAGTCGAGTGTCAGGCGGTAGGCGATGCGGCAGAGCCAGGTGGAGAGTGAAGCCCGCTGGGGGTCGTAGCTGTCGATGTGGCTGAAAGCACGGAGGAAGGTGTCTTGCGTCAGTTCCTGAGCGTCCATTACATCCGGCACCTGGCGAACAATCATGGCGAAGACGCGTTCTGCATAGCGGCAGACCATCTCGTCCTGTCCCTCGCGCCGTCCTCTGCGAACGGCCTCCATGATTTCTGTCTCTGTCAGAGCCTTCATTTTTTATTCGCTTCTACTTGTTATACGACATGTTCCCGGAAATATCCCGCACTTTCCAGAACTTTTTTTCATTTCGACTGCAAATATACGAATTTTTTTGTATCTTTGCATCTGTAAGACGTAACTAATTATCATTATGAGAACTACTAAGATTTTGCTGGCCGTGATGTTATCGGCCGTTTTCTGCTCAGAAATAGCAGCACAAGGTTTCCGGAGGGAGTCGTTTCCCGAAGGGTCGTATTCCCCAGTGACTAACATCAACCGCAACGGCTATCCGCGTGTGCTGAAGGATAACAGCGTGATGTTCCGCGTGAATGCCCCCCAGGCCCAGTTAGTGCAGATAGACCTAGGCGGCAAGAAGTATGATATGCAGAAAGGCGAAGGCGGCTTGTGGACGGTGACCACCAGTCCGCAGGTGCCAGGCTATCATTACTATTCGCTCGTTGTGGATGGTGTATCGGTGGCCGATCCCGCCAGTCAGACGTTCTATGGCTGCAGCCGTTGGTCGAGTGCCATCGAGATCAAGGAGGCCGGCATGGACGACTTCGAGGTGCGGGACGTGAAGCATGGTGAGGTGCGCACGGTCTATTATTTCTCGAAGGTAGATGGAGCCTGGCGTCCGCTGATGGTCTACACGCCAGCAGGCTATAACGAGAGCCAACAGGCCTATCCCGTAGTGTATATCCAGCATGGCGGTGGTGAGGATCATCGCGGATGGATGGAACAAGGACGTACGGCGCAGATTATGGACAATCTGATAGCAGCCGGCAAGGCCAAGCCGATGATCGTGGTGAGTTCGAACAGCAATGTGCAGTCGCGCAATGGTGGTTTCGGAGGTGGTTACAGTTGGCAGGGTATGCAGACCTTCCGCTCTGAACTGCTGGAGAATGTGATACCGTTTGTGGAGAAGACCTATCGCGTGAAGAAAGACCGCAAGAACCGTGCGATGTGCGGCTTGTCGATGGGTGGCGGACAGTCGTTCTATATCGGTCTGCGCGATCCCGAGGTGTTTGCCAACGTGGGCGTGTTCTCAACAGGTATGTTTGGCGGTATTCAAGGCGCCTCGAACTTCGACCTGGAGAAAGAGGTACCAGGCATGCTGACGGATACCAAGACGTTCAACCAACAGTTTGACGTGTTCTTCGTGAGCTGCGGTGAACAGGATCCACGCATCGAATACACCCGTAATATCGTAAAGAAGATGCGTGATGGCGGTGTAGAGGTGAAGTTCAACTCCTATCCTGGCGACCACGAATGGCAGGTATGGCGCAAGTCGCTGCATGAGTTTGCGCAGTATCTGTTCAAATAAAAAAATCCCGGGGGCGGAAGCCTCCGGGACACTGTTGTCATAATAAATAATGATGCCTTACAGCAGTGATTAATTATTAATTGTTTAATGATTTAAAATGCGCGATTAAGCCTCTGCGGGAGCCTCCTCAGCAGGAGCAGCCTCTTCAGCAGCACCAAGTGCCTCGAGAACCTCTTCCTCATCAGCAGCCTCCTCAGCCTCAGCAGCAGCGGCAGCAGCAGCCTTAGCATCAGCAGCAGCGCGGATAGCCTCCTCAGCCTCGGCAGCAGCCTTCAGCTCAGCAGCATTCTCAGCAACCACCTTCACGGGGATCTCAACGATCACCTCCTTGTGGTAGTGAACGAGAGCAACATAGTCGCCCAGCTTCTTGGCATCCTTCATGGTGATGATCTTACGATCAACCTCCTTACCCAGCTTAGCGAGAGCCTCAGCCACCTGAGCAGCACCTACAGAACCGTAGAGCTGACCAGTAGCGCTCACCTTTGCGGCAATCTCAAGAGCCACACCATTGAGCATAGCAGCCTTCTCCTCAGCAGCAGCCTTCTGGGCAGCCAGCTTGTGAGCCTGCTGCTTCAGGTTCTCAGCAAGAATCTTCTTGGCCATCGGCGATGCAATCACACCCTTACCCTGAGGGATGAGGTAGTTACGGCCATAGCCAGACTTTACATTCACGATATCGTTCTTGAAACCCAGACCGATAATATCTTCTTTCAGAATAATTTCCATACTTGCGTCCTCCTTGTTTTACTTCATCAAATCGGTTACGTAAGGCAGCAGAGCAATCTGGCGGGCACGCTTCACGGCCTGAGCCACACGACGCTGATACTTCAGAGATGTTCCGGTGATACGACGGGGAAGAATCTTACCCTGCTCGTTGAGGAACTTCTTAAGGAACTCGGGATCCTTGTAGTCGATGTACTTGATACCACTCTTCTTGAAGCGGCAGTACTTCTTCTTCTTCGTGTCGATAGAAGGAGCGTTCAAATAACGGATTTCTGTGTCCTGTGCCATAATTAAGCCTCCTCTGTTTTTGCGCCAAGCTTGTTGCGACGCTTCTCAGCGTACTCTGCAGCATACTTGTCGAGTTTAACTGTCTGGAAACGGATCACTTTCTCGTCACGACGGAAAGCGGTCTCCAATGTCTTGATCACTTCTGGCTCAGCCTTGAACTCTACGAGGAAATAGAAACCTGTAGATTTCTTCTGAATAGCATAAGCCATCTTCTTCAATCCCCAGGCCTCTTCGCTGATAATCTCTGCACCCTTATCGGTGAGGACTTTCTTGAACTTTTCGGCCGTTTCCTTTGTCTGTTCATCAGACAAAACGGGAGTCAAAATGAAAACGGTTTCGTATTGATTCATACTTTTAATAAATATAAAATTAATAATGTGCTTCGAAAAGCGGGTGCAAAGGTACTAATTATAATTCATAATTAATAATGCATAATGCATAATTAACCCAATCCTTAACAGAATTTAATACTTCTCACCTGATTTTGCGTATTTTACATGAAGAATAAGGCCTATGAATATGATTATCAGGCCCAAAAGCAAGACCAGATTACTCGATGTCCTGTCTGCCAAATAAGCGACGATCAAAAAGAGGGCGCCGGCTATCACCAGCGCCACTCCTATCCATTTATTCATCCTCGGGGGTAATCAGTTTGTAACCCTTACCGTGAATATTGATAATCTCAATCTGTGGATCATCCTTCAGATGTTTACGCAGCTTAGTGATATAGACATCCATCGAGCGGGCATTGAAGTAGTTGTCATCAATCCAGATGGTCTTCAGGGCGAAGTCGCGCTGCAGGATCTCGTTAGCATGAGAACAAAGCAATGCGAGAAGCTCGTTCTCCTTGGTGGTCAGCTTACGCTGTTCGTCACCCAGACAAAGCAGCTGTTTCTGGGTATCGAAGGTGAACTGTCCGATGCGGTAGACGGTGCTCTCCTTGTTTTTCTTACCCTTCGTACGACGGATAATAGCCTCAATACGGAACACGAGTTCTTCCATTGAGAAGGGTTTGGTGATATAGTCGTCGGCACCAATCTTGAAGCCTTCGAGGATATCCTCCTTCAACGTCTTGGCTGTCAGGAAAATGATAGGAATATCCTGATTGGAATTGCGGATCTCCTTCGCCAGCGTGAAGCCGTCCTTCTTAGGCATCATCACGTCGAGCACACAGATATCGAACTTCGTCTTCAGGAAGGCCTTGTAGCCAAGCTCACCATCGGCACAGAGTTCGGTAGCAAACCCCTTTGCCTGCAAATACTCACGGAGCAACATTCCGAGGTTCTCATCGTCCTCGCAAAGCAAAATCTTCAGTTTCTCGTCCATAATCTAATAATTTATAAATTTGACAATATTGTTAATTTGTATCTTCTCGTAAGATGGGAAGCGTAATTGTGAAGGTGGTTCCCTTGCCCAGTTCACTCTCACATTTGATCTCGCCTTCGTGCAGGTTGATGATCTTCTTGACATAGGCAAGACCGAGGCCGAAGCCCTTGACATCGTGCACATTACCCGTATGAACACGGTAGAACTTGTCGAAGATCTTCTTCACGTTCTCCTTCTTGATACCCAATCCCGTGTCGCGGATGCTGAAACAGAGATGCTCCTTCTCGTTCCAGGTACGGATATAGAGGTCGAGCGGCTCATCGGGTTTACGGTATTTCACCGCGTTATCCATCAGATTGGTGATGGCGTTCTGGAAATGCACCTCATCGACATAGATGGCGGAATCGACGGCCTCTATCTCGGTATAGATCTTACCACCCGTATGCTCCACACGCAGGGAGAAGGTGCTGGCGATACTTTCCAACAACTCGTTGAGGTCGAGTTCCTTTTTCTTGAACGATGCCGTCTTACGGTCGAACATCGACATCTGCAGCACTTTCTCCACGAGGAAGCGGAGACGTTTCGATTCGTCATTGATGATGCCTCCCAAGTGCTTCATTATCTGCGGCGTCTTAACTACCGTATCATCGTTCAACATCTGTGCAGCAAGGGAGATACTGGAGATAGGCGTCTTCAACTCGTGGGTCATGTTGTTGATGAAGTCGTTCTTGATCTCAGAGTAGCGCTTCTGACGGAAGATGACCACAATCGTGAACACGAAGGTAATCAGCAACACGACGGTGAAAATCATCGACGGGATCATGAACCGTACACTCGAGAAAATATAGGAGTTCATGTCAGGGAAGTGGACCTTCACCACACCCATCTTGGGCGACGGGTCATTACGGAACAGCGTCTGGGTATAGACATGCTCCCTACCCTCGTCCGTATAATCCGGACAACGATACACCTCACGTCCGTCACTCGTCTCAACAGTGAAGTGATAAGGGATGTTGATGCCGTTGTTCAGCAGTTCCACTTTGATATCGCGGTCCAGTAGACGGAAATTGACACGTTCCTTCAAGGGCTTGTCGGAAGCAGTATATAAGATGTTATAGACCACCTCATCGAGCAAGGCCTTCTGATAGACATAGCGATTACGGACAATCTCCTGAAGCGACTTTGATGCTTCAGAGATGCTGCTCTTATCCGTACGCAGAATCATCGCCTTGGAAACACTGGCGGGCTTAATGGCGAAAGTCTTCAGTTCAAAACTGGAATAGACCGTCCCGTCATCAGCAGCTACTGCGAACTGGTGTGACTGCTTGACGGTACCGTCGAGTCCATCAACCATCATCGAGTCCTGACTATAGGCGCGACGCTCTGTATCCTTGACGTCCTTCTCCAGGTAACGCATGGTCTCGTTCATCTCCAGATTATGAGAGGCCTGATAAAGGCTGCGGTTCACCGATTCGTCAAACTGCTCCTTCTTCATCTTCGCCATCTGCTCGATGTAGGAGAGCTGCAAGAAAAGAAGCCCCAAAAACGAGAGGCCCATTATCGTTGCTATAATCCAAATCGTACTTTTCTTCATTTTTCTTTTCTATTGCGAGTGCAAAGATAGTGGATTTCTTAAAATCCTTAATGAGTTTTGTTAATTAATTATGGCAAATTTAAGAAAGTTAACAAAATGCACAATATATAGATACTATATTTTAACCATCAAATCAGTTGCCCAAATAAAACAGGCAGAAAAAAGCCCCGTTCTGAAGAACGAGGCCATTGACTATTGAATCTTGTTCAGACTATTGTTCCAAAGCCATAAAGGTCAGTTTCTCGTAACCCTCGAAATCATCAAACTGAATCTGGAAGTTGGCATACAGATAATAGTTACCACCTGTATTGTGAGTATCCTTAATAGAGTTACTCTTGGCCAACGCATTCAGGATCTGATTATAGACCACCTTATCGTTGTTGTCGTCAGGAATCTGAATTGCCATCGAAGTGACTACGCCATTCACAATCTTATAGGTATAGTCACCAGCAGCATAAAGCTGGAAATTGTCTGTTTCCAGAATCGTTTCCAACTCACCCACCTTAGCCTCCAACTCTTCCTTGGTCAGATTCACATGATTAATGGGCTCGCGATTCTCGTCCAGTTTGATATAGGTGGTATCGACAGCTTCCTTGCCATCAGCATTCTCTGTTGCGTTCAACGTCAATGTACCCACGAGGAACATCATTCCTGCAAGTACCATTCTCTTCATATCTTTCATCTCTCTCAACAATTAATAAATCATTTTCGGGTGCAAAGATAGTACATAAAAAGATATGAACCAACAGTTTACCACATAAAAAAGTATAAAAAATGATTATTTATCGTGCTTTTTGACAAAAATCAACCGTCTTGCGCTTTCATTTTGCAACAAGACGGTTGATTTGGGTATGCATTTGGATATTATTTCAGGGGTCGGATGACGAAGGTGAAGTCGTAATCCTGATAAGGCATCTGATACTCTCTGCGAGGCCATGCGCCCCAAGAGTTCACACAACCGAGACCGAACTGTCGCTGCTGGATATGTACCTGTGTCAGCGGACGTTCGATGAGGTCGCCAGAATGATGACCCCAGGTCTTTTCCTTACGAGGACCATCGTCAAGATCCGACATCAGGTAGTTTAGGGCACTAGCCTCCATCGGAGCATTGCTATAGAACTCGAGACCCTTGCCTGCAGCATTCTTCACGCGGAACCAACGGATATCTGTATGGTTACCCGACTCCTGAGGACGAACGTAGCTGTAATACTCATCAGCCACCTTATTATTATATACACCTATGAACTCGCTGGAGTTGCGGTCGATGTAGTTCTCCACAGGACCGCGACCATAATACTGCACCTCATTGAAAGCCTTCGGCATCTGCAGCTGCACACCATAACGGAACATATTGGCGATCTTCGCCTCCTTATCTGCTTTCAGTTGTTCACGGATAATCACCTCACCCTCCGCGGTCAGCGTGTAGGTCATCTTCAGCTCGGCCTTCACATCGGGCATGTCGTAGGTAGCTTCAATCTGATTATCATCCACGTCGAGTTTCTTCAGTCTCATCTGCGGATTCTTCCACACAGCAAAACGGTTCTGCAAACCTGCACCGTAGTCGTTATCCGTTGGTGCACGCCAGAACTCAGGTGTGATCGACTCACGGTCCAGGAGCATCGGTTCTCCGTCGACATCAAGATAGTCTATCCATCCGTGACGCTTGCCGATGGTCAGTGTAGTGCCACCTGCATCCAGCTTCACATAACTCTCGGTCTCCTCCTTCTGCACATCAGCCTCTTCGGCCTTGATCTCCGGGAACTGATAGGGATTCAGCACAAACTGCTGACGAGCCACCACCTGACCTTTATCCATCAACGGCTCAGCCTCGCGGGTCTTGAACTGGAAGATGACGAAAATCTCCTGATCACCGTGATGACCCAGTACACGATCGATAACCTGTTTCATAGCGTCAATGGTAACCACCTTACGCTCCTGAGGAGCGATACCGTTGATGGCAAAGGTGCCCCCGTGTCCGAAGGTCATGCCCTCAGGGCGTCCCGGGTTGTCGTGATGATGACTGCCAGAGGCACCACCCACGAACCATTCCATCTCCAGATTGTCGAGCGATTTGAAGAAGTTCTCATTATAGATTTCCACCTTTCCTTCCTTCAGGCCTTTATCAGCCACCCAAACACTCTGATAATAATAGCGTACCTCGTAGGCATGAGGATTCAGACGACGATCAGGAGCGATGATACCGTTACAGTTGAAGTTATAGTCGGAAGCAGGATAGCGTCCGTAGTCGCCACCATAAGTAAAGATATCTTTACCCGTGACCGGACTCTTGTCGCGCAGCCCCTGATCCACAAAGTCCCAGATGTAACCGCCCTGATACTTGCCGTTCTTGCGGATTATGTCCCAGTACTCCTTGAAACCACCCATCGAGTTACCCATTGCATGAGCATACTCACACTGGATCAGCGGACGGGGATTATCAGTCTTCGAATATTTCTCGCAATCCTCATAGCCCATATACATCGGGCAGAAGATATCCGTCCTTCCAGCATGTCCGGCCTGTTCATACTGCACAGGACGGGTCGGGTCATAAGCCTTCACCCAGTCATAAGCCTTCTCGAAATTCTCACCATAGCCGGCCTCATTACCCAGACTCCACACAATGATGCTCGGATGGTTCTTGAACGAGCACATATTACCCTCCTGACGCTCGATATGGGCTTTGGCAAAGGCCGCATTCTTGGCCAGAGTTCCCTCACGATAACCCATACCGTGACTCTCAAGGTTAGACTCGGCAGTCAGATAGAGACCGTATTCGTCGCAGAGGTCATACCAACGGGGATCATCGGGATAGTGGCAGGTACGCACGGCATTGATATTCAGATACTTCATAATCTTGATATCCTGAATCATGCGCTCCACAGAAACGATATAACCACCATCAGGATCGAGCTCATGACGATCAGCACCTTTAATCAGGACAGGCTGGCCGTTAATGAGCAGCTGAGCATTCCTGATCTCGATATGACGGAAGCCTACACGCTGTCTGATTACCTCCAGCACCTTATCGCCCTGTTTCAGCGTCACTAAGACCGTATAGAGATTAGGCGTTTCTGCAGTCCAAGGCTTCACTGCATTCAGATATATCTCGTGGTTGGCATCAATCTCGCTACTAATCTGGCCGTCATCGAAAATGATCTTCGCCGTCACTTTGGCATTGCCTTTGGTCTTCGCATCGAATTTCAGAATTCCACGTTTGGAATCCACCACCCAGTCCTGCGTCATAGTGAGGTCCTCGATATGTACCTTCGGACGGGCAAAGAGATATACCTCGCGGGCAATACCCGTAAAGCGCCAGAAGTCCTGATCCTCGAGATAGGAACCATCACACCAGCGCATCACCTGCATGGCAATAAGGTTCTTGCCAGGCTTCAGATACTTGGTGATGTTGAACTCCGCAGCAACCTTCGAATCCTCAGAATAGCCAACGAACTTGCCGTTCACCCAAAGGCTGAGGTTGCTCGTTGCCGAGCCTACATGATAAAACACTTCCTGACCTTTCCAGTCGGCAGGCAACTCAAAGGTCCTGCGATACGAACCTGTATAGTTGTTGATCTCGCCGATATAAGGCGGATCGTTCTTGAAGGTCGTACTCCAGGCATAGCCTATGTTCTTGTAGATCTTGTCGCCATAGCCATTCAACTCGAAGAGTCCGGGAACAGGGAAATCCACCCAACTGGAGTCGTCATACTTCAGGCCGAAGAAATCCTTCGGAGCATCCTGATGGTTCTTCACGAAGTTGAATTTCCACATACCCTCCATCGAGAGATAGCGCGACGATTTCGTCTTGTCACCCTGTTTGGCGAGGTCTTCACTCTCGAAGGCAAAGAAAGCGGCATGTCTCTGCTCACGATTCAACTGATTCACATTGGGGTCTTTCCACACGGGCGTCTTGTCAGCAGCGAAGCTCTGAAAGGCTGCCAGACAAGCCATAGATAGCAATAGTTTTCTCATATACTTTAGTTATATTAGTTTGCTACAGGTTTTTAATGGGCACAAAGTTACGCATTTTTTCCGGAATATCCAAATAATAGTCCGCGAATTTGGGATTTCGCGCACTTTTTCGTATCTTTGCACCCAATGAAGAAAGAAGAACGATACCAAAAGATCCTGGCGCATTTTCGCAAAGAGATGCCCAACGTGAATACAGAACTCGAGTTCGGCAGCGTTTTCCAACTGCTCGTGGCCGTCATTCTGAGTGCCCAATGTACGGACAAGCGCATCAACCAAGTGACACCCGAACTGTTCCGCCACTACCCCGATGCCAAGACGATGGCGAAGGCGGAGCCTGAGGATGTGCTGGAGTTTATCCGAAGTGTCTCCTACCCCAATGCAAAAGCCGAGCATCTGGTGAAGATGGCGAGAGCATTGGTCGAAAAGCACGATGGCGAAGTGCCCTCGGATATGAACCTGTTGCTGGATCTTCCTGGTGTGGGTCGCAAGACCGCCAACGTCATACAGAGCGTAGCTTTTGGCAAATCCACTCTAGCCGTCGACACCCATGTCTACAGGGTAGCCCACCGTCTGGGACTTGTGAGCAAAAGCGACAACACGCCCTATAAGGTAGAGATGGCCCTGATGAAACACATCCCTGAGGCAGATATCCCTGACGCCCATCACTGGCTGCTGCTGCATGGCCGCTATGTCTGTACCTCCCGTAAGCCTCATTGTAACAAATGCGAGCTGGAGCCCCTTTGTCCGAAGATTCTCGAGGGCTCTAAACTGGAATAAAAAGATACCGTCGACCTTCACAGGCTGACGGTATTTACATTTTCCATTTCTAATTTTACTTTTTATTATTGGATTGTCCTTTTTGCTGACTTTGTCCACGGGGCAGTCCCTGTCCTCTTAGAGGGAAGCCGCCCATAGGCGCACCCATCGCACCCATCGGACCTCTGCCCATATTCCTGAGCAATCCACGATGATACTGGTCCTCAGCCTTGATCACATCAAACACCTTTGAAGCAGATATCACACTAAAGAACTTGTTGTGATAGGTCTGCTGGATGCTCTTCAGTTCCAGTTCCACCTGATCGCGCTTCTGGATCATCTTCTTACAGGCAGCCTCATCAGTAGGCTTAATTCTGACATCCTCACGCATCTTGTTATAAAGCGCACGCTGCTTCTTCTGCATCTCCCTGAACAACGGGAAGAAAGCAGAAGCCTCCTGGGGTGTCAGACAAGCCTCCTTTGTGATATACTGCTCCAGATCAGCCTGATATTTCTCAGGTGAGAATCTCTGTTGCTGGCCATTCTGTTGGGAGAAGCCACCTTGCTGAAAACGGTTCTGCCTGGGGAAACCCTGTTGAGGGAAGCCCTGGGCAGAAGCACCAAGTGTAGCTAAACAAAAAAGACCAATGATCAATCGTCTCATTTTAACATCATTTAATAATCTGATGACAGACAGGCATAGATATCCTGATTGTCAAGCATCACGTAGTCTGCGGCCTCATCAAAATAGTCATCCATCAACATCTGATTATTGGCCACGACAGTCTGAGTGGGTGCTGCGACGCCCTGGTCTGAGTGAGACTGATAGGCCACAACACTGATGAACAATGCACACACACTGGCAGCAGCATAAAGTACAGGCCTGAGCCACACCACTTTAGCGCGTTTCTCCTTGCCTGCCTTAATGTCTCTGGGCGCGACACCCTCAGCCTCTACTTTCGCCATTATCTGACTGGTGAGCGTGTCGAAATAGCCCTCCGGAACCCTGAAAGGATTCTCTTTGCCGACTTTTTCTATGAGATATTTTTCTTCCATCATACTATATTGACGTATAAAAATATAAAAGGTTTAATCATGTGATTTAAAAAAATCAGAAATCTTTTTAACGGCGATATGATACGAGGCTTTCAGGCTGCCTTCCGAGGTCTTGAGCCGTTGGCTCATCTCGCTGTATTTCATCTCGTCGAAATAGCGCAGGGTGAAGACGGTCCGCTGCACTTCCGGCAGTGAGGCGATAGCTTCCTGCAGCAGGGCCTCGGTCTCGTCACCATCGAAATATTCGTCTGCCATCAGCGTATTGGCTACGTGCGAGTCCTCATCATCGGCACTGATAGCGGCCATATTCTTCTGACGGCGCACGAAATCGATACTCTCATTGATGGCAATCCTCGATATCCAGGTAAAGATCTTCGCGTCGCCATGAAACGATTCCAAGCCGTTCCAGGCTTTGATAAAGGCATTCTGCAGCACATCGTTGGCATCCTCGTGCGTCATAACAATACGCCGCACCTGCCAATACAACTGTTCGCTGTATTGCTTCACCAGCAGTTCGAAACCCTTATGCTGGGTCTCGGCCTTCATCAGCAGTTCCTTGATATGTTGATCGTCGTATTTATCCATTGTCACTCGTTGTTAGAACTCACTTTGGCAAAAAGCAGTCTATGGCAGACGCTATTGCCTTATCATAACCATATAGGTCGGGCCACGTTTGGACGACGCCTGTGGCCGGATTCGGATAGGCAGTATAATAAATAATGTACACGGGCACGCGAGGCGATACCTCATGATAGGTCATCAGGCGGATTGGTCGCGGCTCTTCCTCATTCTCCTCCATATATTCCTTCCCACGATCCGTCTCAGGCGGGATATCCATCGAGATGCGCAGACGGTCCTGATCCCACTCATCCATCTCGGGCAACAGGAAACATGCCAGATCGAAAGGTTTCTCCACACGGATACAACCATGCGACAGGGTACGCTTCTCACGTTTGAAAGCCCCACGGTTATTGGTATCATGCAGATAGACGGAGAAGTTATTGTTAAAGCGGAAAACGATACGTCCAAGACTATTGCCCGGTCCGCCGTGTTGTCCTACGCGCAACGTTCCTGATGCCAGCTCTGACTGTGTCACCTCCGCAGGGTCGAGACTATCGCCAGAAGCCCGTTCCACGATATAGTAGTGATGACGGTTGAAATAGGCGGTATCACCTGCATGATGCACAATATCCGACTTCACGATATTATGGGGGATGATCCAGTCCGGATTCACCTGGATATGGCTGATGGTACTATGCAGCAGCGGACTCTTCGTCGTGGTCGCCCCACAACAGATACGCATGTCGAGCACGGAGTCACCTCCTACAGCCCATAGCTGCTGGGCAGGAATATTCACCAATATCGCCTTCTCGTGATCGTCAGGACGGCTCATCTGCCAACGACAGCGTTCCATATTGACTGCCAGACGTCTGCGGGATTCTTTCCCTGTGGCTGTCGACAGCTCTTGTCGCAAGGTTTTGTATAGAGATGACTGAGGCGTCGAAGTAATCAGATAGTCCATGCGGGCATCTGAAGACAGCTGGCTCAGCACCTCATCGTAGTCAGGTTCCTTCACCTCCTCATCAAAGAGTCTGGCGAACTCATCGCTGTCGGCCTTCTTGAACAGTTTGTTCATCAGACGGGCAGGACGCACGAACCCATAACGCTGTCCCACCACATAACGCATATAGGCTTTAGAGAGATGATAATCCAATCGTGGCAACAGCTCATTGATATTCTGTCCTACGGAATCGAAAGCCAGAGCACGCACAATGCCGAGGTCTTCCTCAATCTCCGGGAGGAAAAAGGCGGTGGTGTCGAGACCGCTCTGCGGCAGTTCGCGACGCAGATAACTCAGCAGGGAGTCTGCCTCACCCACAACACCCATCCTCGAATACCACATGGGAGTATCCTCAAACTTAGCGAGGTCGGCATACCGTTTCTTCAAGGCCTGATCAAACGACCAGTGGGAAGTGTCTTTAGATAAAATATGCTTCAGACTCTGTTCCAACTGAACAGTATCCAAAGCATTCACATATTGTCCGAAGGTAGAGAGGTCTGCCTCAGATGGCACGCGGTTTCCCGTCTCACAGGAAACCAGCAGTGCGCAGGCCAACAGTAGCGTAGATGCTAGTGAATGGAAACCTTGCGCACTACGTTGCCAACCTTGAGAACATAACACCCTTTGGTCAAATTAAGTTCAATACGCTGGGCAGGGCTATCAATCTGATACTCTGCAACTTGTCTTCCCGTGAGCGATACCACGATGAGTTTCTGACCTTGAGCACCACTCACCGTAACGGCATTCCCGTCAATTGTCAGAGTGATAGGCTCGTCGATCATCTCGGCTACACCCTGCTCCATCACCATCGTTGTGGTAGCTGCAGCTGGAACGGCAAGAAAAGCCATCATTGAGATTATAAGTAGATTCTTTCGCATACGCATACGTCTATAGTTGTTGCAAAGATAGTGTTTTTTGGTGAAACCACAAAATTTTTCTGAAGAAAAATGCATTTTACCCCCAAAATTAGACGTCAAACACGTCCATTTCGTTCGTCAGATAGCAATTCTCGAACTCTTCCTTGGCCTCATTGAGCAATACATTCTCGTCCTCATAACGTGAACTGTAATGTCCTAAAAGCAATTTCCCCACCCCAGCCTGACGGGCTACCATCGCCGCCTGACGGGCGGTGGAATGACAATATTTCTCTGCTGAAGGGAGACGATCATCACCATAGGTACTCTCATGATAGAGGGTATTCACCCCCTGCAACATCCGCCACAAATCGTCGAGATAACGGGTATCACTGCAATAGGCATAGCTGCGAACGGGATCTGCAGGGGTCACCAGCCGTTCATTGGCGACGGTTTCTCCTTCCGCAGTCACCCAGTCCGCTCCGTTCTTGATGTTATTGACCTGACTGCTTGGAATCCCATAAAACTTCATCATCTCCGGACGGATATGAGGCAGCGTGGCCTTCTCACGGATGAGATAACCGCAACAGGGCATACGGTGCTGTAAGGGGATCGACAACACCTCGACACTATGGTCCTGATAGACGACAGCGTGCTGCATGGGATCGACAGGACAGAATTTCACCTCAAAACCCAGGTCGTGGGTGAAGAAGGCTATCTGACCTTCGAGAATTGGTCCCAGTTCCTTAGGGCCATAGACATGCAGCGGTGCCGTGCGTCCTACGAGTCCGAAGGTCGAGATCATCCCGATCAGTCCGAAACAGTGGTCACCATGCAGATGGGTGATAAACACATGACTCAGCTTCGTAAAACGTATCTTACTGCGCCTCAGTTGCATCTGAGTGCCTTCTGCACAGTCGAGCATGAAGATCTTACCCCGCACCTCCACCACTTGCGAGGATGCGTTGTGACGAAGGGTGGGAAGCGCACTTCCACACCCTAGGATATGTACTTTAAAAGGTTCCAAACGAGTCTATTTGTGATTATAGGTGGAACTCATCAGCAGCATCCTCGAGCTGCAGACCGTGAAGATCCAGTTTCTCAGGCTCCTTCCAACGGCTGTACTCAAAGGTCTCCATCTCCTCCCTGGGCTTGTTGATCGTGCGATAGACCAATGAGTCAGGACCCAGTTTCACCAGTTCATAGAGGTTAAGTTCTTCCTCGTCGCCACCGCCATCACGCTGTGAGAGGATTTCCAAACGACCGTTGAAGATCTTCCACGTCTTGTAGATGATGCTGCTCTGTTCGATGCTCTCAGCCACACCGCCTTCCTTGATGCGGATACCGACCTCAGAACTGCCATCGATGGGATTTGGCATCACCCAGTCGCCAAGCAGATCATTCTGATTGATCACAATAACAGCCTCCGAACCGGTTGCATTGGGGAGCACGGCGATACGATCGCCTACCCCCAGACCGCCAAATACCTGACCTGCCTCTATGGCATTCGTGATACTCAACACCAGCGTATCGCCATTATCACGCAGCAATTGAAGGGTGTTCATAGCTGTACCGTCTCCACAGAGACCATACAAGGTCTTGTCGGTAGGGATCACATTGACTGCAGAGGTGTCTTCCTCATCTTGCACAACCTGCTGTTGCTGGCCTCCGCCACCACAACTCATCATGATGGTCATACTGGCTGTTGCCACATAAAAAAACAATTTCTTTCTCATATATCTTTCTTTTTACTTTTCGCTTGCCTTTGCTTCATCCCAAAGTTTCTCCATTTCTTCTAACGTCATCGTATTCAACGGCTTACCCATCTTGATGCTATGCTCCTCGATATAGTTGAAACGGTTGATAAACTTCCGGTTGGTCATCTCCAGCGCATTGTCGGGATTCAGTTTATAGAGTCGGCCGGCATTGATCACGGCAAAGAGGAAATCACCGAATTCTTTCGTCGAACGTTCTTTGTCATCACGGTTCAGTTCCACCTCCAGTTCGTCGATCTCCTCACGGACCTTTTTCCACACATCCCGACGATCCTCCCAGTCGAAACCCACATTACGGGCCTTGTCCTGAATCCGGTAGGCCTTGATGATACTGGGCAATGCCTCCGGCACCCCCGAGAGCACGCTCTTATTACCATCCTTCTCCTTCAGTTTGATCTGCTCCCAATTCTCCAGCACCTGCGTCACAGTCGTCACTTTAGATTCACCAGATTCTCTGGAATTGTCTAGTTCCTCCGGCACATATGGCAGCGGTTTGGGCTCTTCGGCATCGATCTGAGAGGGATGATACACATGCGGATGGCGGGTGATCATCTTCTTGGTAAGGGCATTGCAGACATCCGCCATATCAAACTGCCCTTTCTCTTCGGCAATCTTCGCATAGAAGCAGATATGCAGCAACACATCGCCCAGTTCCTTACAGATGTCATGCACATCGTCCTTGATGATGGCATCGCAGAGTTCGTAGGTCTCTTCGATGGTATTGGGTCTCAGGCTCTCGTTCGTCTGTTTCTTGTCCCAAGGGCAATTGGCTCTCAACGCATCAAGCACATCAAGAAACCGCCCAAAAGCCTGCATTTTTTCTTCTTTTGAGTGCATAATCTTTAAATATTTGGGGCAAAGATACGAAATAATTCATAATTCATAATGCATAATTCGTAATATTTTTATAATTTTGCAGCGATTTTTTGAGATTTTACTGTTTTTGAGCATAGAAATAACAAATAAACATATGGAATTAGCAAGCAAATACGACCCGAAAGAGGTCGAAGGCAAATGGTACCAGTATTGGCTGGACCACAAACTTTTCTCGAGTAAGCCCGACGGACGCGAGCCCTATACCATCGTGATTCCGCCACCCAACGTGACCGGTGTGCTTCACATGGGACACATGTTGAACAACACCATACAGGATATCCTCATACGCCGGGCCCGTATGGAGGGAAAGAACGCCCTCTGGGTGCCCGGCACCGACCACGCCTCCATCGCTACTGAGGCAAAGGTGGTGAAGAAACTCGCTGAGCAGGGCATCAAGAAGCGCGACCTCACCCGTGAGCAATTCTTAAAGCACGCCTGGGAATGGACTGACGAGCACGGCGGCATCATCCTCAAGCAGTTGCGCCGTCTGGGTGCCAGCTGCGACTGGGACCGTACCGCCTTCACGATGGATGAGAAGCGTTCCCAGAGCGTCATAAAGGTCTTCGTCGACCTTTATAACAAGGGCCTCATCTATCGCGGCCTGCGTATGGTGAACTGGGATCCGAAGGCCCTCACAGCCCTCTCTACCGAGGAGGTCATCTATCGTGAGGAGCAGAGCCACCTCTTCCATCTGAAATACTATGTGGCCGACCTGAAAGCCCTCGACAACGAGGAGGCCCTGAAGGCCGGAGGCAATGTCATCCACAAGGATGCCAAGGGCTACTACGCCGTTGTGGCCACCACCCGTCCTGAGACCATCATGGGCGATACCGCCATGTGTATCAACCCCAAGGACCCGAAGAACCAGTGGCTCAAGGGCCGGAAGGTCATCGTGCCTCTCGTGAACCGCGTGATCCCCGTTATCGAAGACCGCTACGTGGATATCGAGTTCGGTACGGGCTGTCTGAAAGTGACACCTGCCCACGATACCAACGACTATATGCTGGGTAAGACCCATAACCTCGAGACCATCGACATCTTCAACCCCGATGGCACCATCTCCGAACAAAGCCCCATCTACGTGGGTATGGACCGCATGGACTGCCGCAAGCAGATTGCAAAGGATCTGCAGGAGGCTGGTCTCATGGAGAAGATCGAGGACTACGTCAACAAGGTCGGTTACTCTGAGCGCAACCCTGACACCGCGATCGAGCCCCGTCTCTCGCTGCAGTGGTTCCTCAACATGAAGCACTTTGCAGACATCGCTCTGCCCCCCGTGCTCAACGGTGAACTGAAATTCTATCCGCAGAAATACGTCAACACCTATAAGAACTGGCTGGAGAACATCCAGGACTGGTGCATCTCACGTCAGCTGTGGTGGGGACACCGCATCCCGGCATATTTCTATTCGGACAACTCCGAGAACGCTGAGTGTTCCGATAATTTCGTGGTTGCCGAGACCGCCGAGAAGGCCCTCGAGCTCGCTCGTGAGAAGAGCGGCAATGCCAACCTCCAGCTCTCTGACCTCCATCAGGAAGAGGATGCCCTCGACACATGGTTTTCCTCATGGCTATGGCCTATTTCGTTGTTTGATGGCATCAACAATCCCGGCAACGAGGAACTGAAATACTATTATCCCACCAACGTCCTCGTGACGGGTCCTGACATCATCTTCTTCTGGGTATCCCGTATGATCATGTCCGGCTACGAGTATGTGGGTGACATGCCGTTCAGAAGCGTCTACTTCACAGGTATCGTCCGCGATAAACTCGGCCGCAAGATGTCGAAGTCATTAGGCAACTCTCCCGACCCCATCGAGCTCATCGAGAAGTTCGGTGCCGACGGTGTGCGTATGGGTATGATGCTCTCCGCACCAGCAGGCAACGACATCCTCTTCGACGAAACCCTCTGCGAGCAAGGCCGCAACTTCAACAATAAGATCTGGAATGCCTTCCGTCTTGTGAAGGGCTGGAAGGTCGCAGACATCGAGCAGTCGGAGGCCGGTAAGATTGCCACCTCGTGGTTCGAGGCCAAGCTCCACCAGACCAGTGCCGAAGTCGATGATCTCTTCAAGAAATTCCGCATCTCAGAGGCCCTGATGGCTGTCTACAAACTCTTCTGGGACGAGTTCTCAAGCTGGTATCTCGAGATGGTGAAGCCCGCCTATATCAACGGTGAGGCGCAGCCCATCGACCGCGAGACCTACGACAAGACCCTCGAGTTCTTCGAGATCCTGCTGAAGATGCTCCATCCGTTCATGCCGTTCATTACCGAGGAACTCTGGCAGCACCTCTACGACCGCAAGGATGGCGAGTCAATCATGCGCGACAGTCTGACACTCCCCGCTCCTACTGAGGCCGATGAGAAACTGGCTGCCCAGATTGAGAATGTCAAGCAGATCGTCTCGGGTGTGCGTATGGTACGTTCGTCGAAGAATATCGCCCCGAAGGAGCAACTCGAGCTGCAGGTAGTGGGACAAAACGACTACGAAGCCTTCAACGCCGTGATCACCAAGATGGCCAACCTCAGTGCTATCAACGTGGTAGCTGAGAAAGACGCCACCGCTGCTGCCTTCATGGTAGGCACCGACGAGTTTGCAGTGCCCCTGGGCAATATGATCGATGTCGACGCTGAGATTGCCAAGATGGAGGCTCAGCTGCAGCACCTCGAAGGTTTCCTGGCCGGCATCAAGAAGAAGCTCTCCAACGAGCGCTTCGTGCAGAATGCCCCCGAGGCCGTTGTCGCCCTCGAGCGTAAGAAGCAGAGCGACTCCGAAGAGAAGATCGCCGCCCTCAAGGAAAGTATCGCAGCGCTGAGAAAGTAAACTTCAACCGCTCAATAGAAAAGCCTCGGAACATCTCCGAGGCTTTTTCCATTAATACTATTCACTTTTCACTTCTTTATAAACTCCACTCTGCGATTCTTCGCCCTTCCGGCATCGGTCTTGTTATCAGCCACAGGCTCGTGCGAGCCCTTGCCCACAGCACGCATGTTGAAGGGGTCGCAGCCTAAACCCTCGAGGGCCTTCACCACAGCCTCAGCACGCTGCTGAGAGAGCGGGTCGTTCACGGCGTCAGAGCCCTGATTGTCGGTATGGCCCTGCACCTCGAAACGTGCGCTCGGGTTCTTCTTCATATAGTCGGCCACCTTCTGGATCTCCGCCATCGACTCCGGCTTCAGCGTTGCCTTGCCCGTCTCAAAGAGGATGTTGTTCGTCACGAACTTACCCGTCTCGGCAATGGCCTTCTCAACGGCCGACATATCTGTAGCATTACGCTCATAGAGTTCAACGGCACCCTTGGCAATGACCACATTCTTAATATAGGTAGGTCTAGGACCACCGCTGGAGAACCATGTAACCCATCCTGCACCTGGCTTGGCATTAGGCACATTGATCACACGCCTGCCGTCGATATAGAACTTGATGGCTCGCTTGTTAAACGAGAGAGCATAGTGATGCCAGCGGCCATCATTATTTGTTGTACTTTCCGCAGAACTTGCGTTTCCATCTTTATTGGTGAAAGAGGGCTCTGAGGTCAGGCAATAGTCACAATGGTATGATTGTTTATCGCTACAAAAACCATAGGTAATAGTAAACAACTCATGGTCACGAGGCGAATCCTCGTGCATGATATCAAGTTCTATATTAGAGCAGCCATCTTTTGGCCTGTCATCATATAACATATCATACTCAATGGTGAACACATCGCCTAAGTAGTTCTTGATGCCACCCTTGACAAGCGGAGCAATCCAAGAATCACGCTGATCCATCTCGATACACTTCGCGCCATTAACACTGGCCACCTCAGCATTTCCTCTGACGAGATCCCATTTAGAGGGGAACTCACCTACCTGCTCATTAGCGAAGTCATCCTCGAACATCACGACTGAACCACGAACAAAGTCGTTCTTCACATTCTTGGTGTCGTTTTGATAATCATCCACTGCCTCGGCATCGCCATCATCACCCGCGTTCTTGCTCTTTTTCTTGCCATCGAGCACGTTGTCCATCGCGTCGTTTGTCTCGCGAGAGACTTTGTCCTCTACTTTACGCTCAACGGCATTCTTGGCAGCATTCACGGCACGGTCTTTCAATCGGCCCAAGATGCCCTGTGCATCAGCATTCACAGCGAATGCCAACATCACGATCAAAGTTACAACTAGTTTTTTCATACAATTCATAATTTAAAAATATCATCTTTGTTTATTTGAACCACATTTTTGTCGAACATGAACCGGTATTCCTCTGAATCCTTCCCCGAATCCTTATAGAGCGAGGCTTTGGGCCATCGTTCCTTCAGCCTCTCCCTCGTCTTCTCCGACATCTTGCCACGGATGTCGAGCCGCTCGAATTTCACGTCGAAGAACCATTCTGGCAACGTCACTTCGTCAATAAATTCCAGTTCCAACGTTTCAATGCGTTTCAGTTGTCTCAGCACCTCCGGCACCTCCTTCACGCGGAGATTAATCTCCCCTTTATCGTTCAGCTTCTTCAGTTGGTTCAGCGTCTCCTCGTCGGTTTCCGTCACGCGCACCATCCAACCGATCTTCGGCACCACCATATTCGTTTCTTCGTCCTCCTGAGAGCCTACGAATCCCGCCCAGAGCTCCATAGGCGTCTCGCTGAGCAACATGCCAGTTGTACGATCAATCATCTGGTATTTGAAGGGCGTGCGCACCATCTCTGACTCCATCTCCTTGGTATGAGCCACCTTGTCGAGCGTCTTTCCGCTATCGTCGGGAAACAGTTTCAGCATCCATCCGTCGAGCTGCGTCGGCTTCCTGAAATCGCAGGCACCACCTTGCATCGCGTCAGGACGGTTCTGCTTCACCATGCTCTTCCAAAACTGTTGGTTGGGCCTGCCCTCGGCAGTGTTCACAAACGCTGTCAGAATCGGCTCCAGACTCTTAGTCCACTCTTCGAGACCGTATGCGCCCAGCTTTTTTACCTTCTCCATCACCTTCCGCCAGTCGTCGGGCGTGCCCTGCAGCGTGATGCTGGGGATACCGCAGGCCATATATATCACCACATATTCGAAGTACGACTTCATTGCATCCATCAGCGTGATCTGCGAGGCCACGCGCTCTGTCAGACCCGTTGTCGAGAAGTCAGCGGTGATGGTCTTGGCAACGTTGCCTTGGGTCCAGCGTTCTATCTGCGAAGTAAAACCACCTATCAGCATCGGCCAGTCAGCCTCTTCCGACAGCACATCCTTGTCCGACTCCACCACAAGACTCATCTTGCCGTCATGATCCACTATTTGTGGTCGCAACGCCTCAGCGTGGGCATTCACATAGCGCGCAAAGCCCTGACTGATCAGCAGCCATATCATATCGGGCGACAGCGTCACCGACTTATGCTGGGCATATGCCTTCACAATGCAGCGGAAAAAGGCGTCCTGGCCGTGATATACCAATTTATTCTCGTCAGCAAAACTACTGGCAATGATGTGGTGCGCCTCATACCCCACATGATCGTCGACTATCAGCCGCTTGGCCAGATACTTTCCATCGTGGGTATAGAAATTCTGATTCACCTCCTTCAGGTTCTCATCCACTACAAACGAAATGCTTCCCTTACTCTGCGCAAGGATCTTCGCGTCAGCAGCCCAGCCCGATAACACACTGAGAGCCAGCAAAATGGTTAGTATGGTTTTTAATTTATTCATATAACTATTAATTGGTTGCAAATATACGCATTATTTCTGAAACCTCCAAATTTTCGCAAGAAAAAAGCACAGCAATAAAAGCACTTTCCATCTTACCTTATTGACGATGGATTTCTTATAAAGTTTAATTAGAATTACAGGATCAGAGTTAGTCATTTAGTCATTTAGTCATTTAGTCAAAATGATTTTCGGTTTTGGTCATTATATCAACTATAGTATAAATATATATATATTTATACTATAGTTGTAGATTTTAACGTTTTTCCAAACGCAAATGACTAAATGACTAAATGACTAGATTTTTGTGATTTTCTTGCTATTAAAATCACTGCGTGTTTTTTTGCGTGCTTTTTGAGCGATATAATTTGGAAGTGCTTTGAAATTTTCGTACCTTTGCACTGTCGACAAAAAAAGGCGAAATTTGCGGCCTAACTGGGTAACAAAAATTTCCTGGCGCACGGACATGTGTTTCCCAGGCATGGCACAAAAATGAGCCCGACGAGTGTTCTTTGAAATATTGATACAAAATAAAAACCGCACCACTGCCGGGACGACAGCAATGCGGAAAAAAAACAGTAATGAGCTGTATTTCTATCGGATACGATCGAGCGAGCGGACGAGTTTCTCGTCAGCACGGATGGCACGACGGGCCATCAGATAGAGGATGAGAGCGATGACGGGCAGCACGGCAGGCCACTCAGGACGGAACTCAACAGCGCCCCACGACTTGTTGCCAGCCATCTGACCTACGACAAAGAAGCAGACATACCATCCCACGATAAGCAAAGCGTTGAGGGCACAGAAGAGGGCCTGCGCCTTACGGTTGCGATAGATGAAGATGGTATAGGTGCCGAGGGCTGCGGTAGGCAGCAGGATGGCCATCAGCGGCCACACATCGAAATGACGCTTGCCGATGGGATCGGTAAACCAGAGGTTGTAGACGCGAGCCACATCTACCCCACTGAGGTTGAAGGCGCCAATCTGCATACACAGACAAATGACCGTCAGAATGACGGCCACTATCAGATAAACGGTCTGTTTACGTTGCCACATAAGAACAGGAGCCTAACGTGATTAATCGTACATCTGATTATTCTCACGCGAGGGATCACGCCAGTAGACCTTATCCTCGATGAACTCTTGTGTTGCCAGCAGTGAGGGCTTCGGCAACTTCTCGTAATAGCGTGAGATCTCAATCTGCTCGCGGTTCTCGAACACCTCCTCGAGAGAGTCGTTGTAAGAAGCAAACTCAGCCAGTTTCTTGGAGAGGTCCTCCTTGATCTGAGCGCTGATCTGATTGGCACGCTTGGCGATGATGGCCACACTCTCGTAGATATTGTCGGTATCCTTGCAGAGGTCCATAATGTTGCGGGTCACGGTATTAACCGGTGCTTTTGATTTCTTGTAATCCATATTTCTTAATCCTTAATAACTTTCTTACATTTGGTGATGAACTTCTCGGCAGTGCGCACGTCCTTCGAATCAGGAAACTCGTTGATGAAGCCGTAGCACTCGTCCTCGGCATCGCGGTAACGGTCGAGGCGGCGGTCCTCAGTGCTGTTCTCTGCCAGTTCGAACTTACTCTTCATGATGAGCAGAGCGAACTTCTCACGGATAGAGCAGAAGGGATAAGACTTCAGCGCATTCTGGGCCGTGATGATGCATGAGGTATAGTTGCTCTCGTCGTTCTTGTTGATATTGCCGAAATAGCCACCGAGGTTATAGTAGAGCTCGGCAGAGAGATACTCCTTCATGATGAGCTTGTCCTGCAACTCGTAGAGTCGCTTCTGGGCAGCAGGACGCAGCTTGGAATCAGGATAGAGATCGAGGAAGTTCTGGTAGGCATTGATGGCGCCGACGGTGGGTGTCTGGTCGAGACGGGGCTCAGGGGCACTCTCGTAAAGCGCCTGACCCACGTAATAGGCGGCTGCCTCGGCATAAATACCACGGGGATAGCTGCTGCCATACTTCTTGAAAGTGGCGGAAGCAGCCTCGAAATCGCCGTTGCAATACTGCGCCATACCAAGCATATAGAGACTCTCCTGAGCCTCGTCGCTGGCCTTCTTGACGGTCACGAGCTGTTCAAGCAAGACAGATGCCTGCTGGAACTTATTATTGGCGAAGGCCTCCTTGGCATACTCATACTTGTAGCTGTCGTCAGCCGACTTGTAGACCCTGTTGAATTCACCTGCACAGCTGCTCAGAAACAGCATCGCGCACGAACCTATTATGATACTTTTCTTCATATCGGGGTGCAAAGTTACGATTTTTCGGCAAAATAACAAAGTTTTTTTTCAAATTTATGAATTCTGGGCTCGGAATTATGAATTATTTCGTATCTTTGCACTTTGTTATGAGTGATTTTATACTGACTTCACCCTATCAGCCTACAGGCGACCAGCCTGAGGCCATCAGGGAACTGACAGAAGGCCTGCGGCGTGGCGACCAGTCGCAGGTGCTGCTCGGTGTGACGGGTTCGGGAAAGACCTTCACGATGGCGAATGTCATTGCCAGGATGAACCGCCCCACCCTCATCCTGAGCCACAACAAGACCTTGGCCGCCCAGCTCTACGACGAGATGCGGGGTTTCTTCCCTCAAAACGCCGTAGAATATTATGTCAGCTATTATGACTACTATCAGCCGGAGGCCTATCTGCCTGCCAGTGACACCTATATCGAAAAAGACCTTGCCATCAATGAGGAGATAGACCGGTTGAGGTTGTCAGCCGTATCTAATTTACTTTCAGGCAGAAAAGACGTTGTCGTAGTATCATCCGTATCGTGTATCTACGGTATGGGAAGTCCTGTAGCCTTACAGGAGAATGTCATCACCCTGCATGTAGGTCAGAAGCTCGACCGCAACATGCTGTTAAGGAATTTGGTCAGTGCTCTCTATATCCGCAACGACGTGGATCTGCAGCGAGGCAATTTCCGGGTAAAGGGCGACACCGTCGACATTGCGATGGCCTACAGCGAAGTGGTGCTCCGCGTAACCTTCTGGGATGACGAGATTGACGCCATCGAAGAAGTAGATGCGGTGACTTTCGACCGTCTGGCACGTTTCGACGAATACAAGCTCTACCCAGCCAACCTCTTCATGACCTCGCAGGAGCAGACCAATATCGCCATCCGTGAGATACAGGACGACCTGATGCAGCAGGTGGCCTACTTCCAGGAACTGGGCGACGGCATCAAGGCCCAGAGAATCAAGGAGCGCGTGGAATACGACATGGAGATGATCAAGGAGCTGGGTCACTGTTCGGGTATCGAGAACTACAGCCGTTATTTCGACGGTCGTAAGGCGGGCGAAAGGCCCTACTGCCTGCTTGATTTCTTCCCAGACGACTATCTGATGATCATCGACGAGAGTCATGTGTCGGTGCCACAGATAAGGGCGATGTACGGCGGTGACCGCGCCCGCAAGACCAACCTCGTGGAATACGGGTTCCGCCTGCCTGCCGCCTTCGACAACCGTCCATTGACCTTCGAGGAGTTCCACGAGATGATCAACCAGGTGATCTATGTCTCCGCCACTCCAGCCGACTACGAACTGGAAGAGGCCGAGGGCGTGGTGGTGGAACAGGTGATCAGACCTACGGGCCTATTAGATCCGGAGATAGAGGTACGCAAGAGCGAGAACCAGATCGATGACCTGATGGACGAGATCCTCACCCGCAGCCATCGCGGCGAGCGTGTACTTGTCACCACACTGACGAAACGTATGGCCGAAGAACTCAGCGGTTATCTGCTCGACCATCATATCGCCACAGCCTATATCCACAGCGATGTATCGACCCTCGACCGTGTGAAGATCCTCACCGATCTCAGACAAGGCACCTATGATGTGCTCGTGGGCGTGAACCTGCTGCGTGAGGGACTCGACCTGCCGGAGGTGTCGCTCGTGGCCATTCTCGATGCCGACAAGGAGGGATTCCTGCGCAACCACCGCAGTCTGACGCAGACGGCAGGCCGTGCTGCGAGAAACGTAAACGGCAAGGTGATCATGTATGCCGACACCGTCACCGCCTCGATGCAGCTGACCATCGACGAGACATTGCGTCGCCGGACGAAGCAGATACAATACAATGAGACGCACGGCATCACCCCCAAGCAGATTGTGAAGAACCTGAGTGTAAGCGCCCTGCGGAAGGAGAACCGCGCAGACACGAAGGAGCTGATGCGCGACATCAACGTGGCGGCAGAAAGCGGCAGCACGGGAGCAATGATGACAGCCGACCCCATCATCGGACAGATGACGCGCGAACAGCTGCAGAAACTGCTGCTGGAGACCACCCGCAAGATGAAGGAGGCCGCCAAGCAGCTTGACTTCCTGCAGGCTGCACAATATCGCGATGAAGTGTTCCGGCTCCAACAGGAGTTGGATTTAGTTAATAGTGATTAGTTAATAGTGAATAGTATTCACAGAATAGTGAAAAAAACGAAAAATCTGTAAGCGGCAGCAAATTATTCACTATTCACTGTTCACTATTCACTATTTTTTCGTACTTTTGCAGACGCAATTATTAATAAGGTAATGATGAAAAAGATTTTGATAACCCTGTTGATGGCGATGCCCCTGATGGCTGCCGCACAGGACAACACCTGGGAGAGAATAGAACAGGCACCCGCCGAGAGCACTAACCCTGATGCCAAGTATCTGGCAGAGAACGCTGTTCCCATGGTCGACGGCAAGGTATGTTGGCAGAAAGTGATCGAAGCCCCCGGTAAAAGTGCTCAGCAGATCTTCGACATCCTGTTGGCTCAGCTCAACAAGATGGTGAATGAGGAGAATCAGCTGATGGAGCGGAGCAGGGTGGCCATTCAGGATCAGGCCAACCACCAGCTGGGCGCCACCTTCCACGAATGGCTCGTCTTCAAGAATACCGCCCTCTCGCTCGACCGTACGGTATTGAACTTCCAGTTGATCGTGAACTGCAGCGACGGTAAGGCCGACGTCCAGATGACCCGTGTGAGCTACGACTACGAACTGGAGCGCGACCCCACCCATTATACGGCTGAGGACTGGATCAGCGACAAATACGCTGTGAACAAGAAGCGCACGAAGCTGCTGAAACTCTCGGCCAAGTTCCGCAGGAAGACCATCGACCGTAAGGACTACATCTTCAATAAGTTCGCTACACTCCTGAACGAGAAATGAACAAAGACCGCATTCGCAACGTGCTGAATCTGATCTTTATGATCGTGGCTGTGGTGGGCGTGGTGATCTACCTCACCGACGATAAGATGAAGGGTACCATCATTATCCTCATCGCCATGTGCTTTAAGATGGCGGAAGCCTCAATGAGAATGTTTAATAGATGAAGCTAAAAATATTTTTGCTGCTGCTCGCGATGCTCGCCATCAGACCTCTGATGGCTCAGGACACCTATAACCAGATCGACGAGATGGGCAATGTGACGCAGCGCAACCAGAATTTCAACAAGCACAACAACGACACCACCTCGAGTAACAAAGAGGTGCCCAAGGGACTGAAGACGTGGACCGTCGACCGGAAGTTCGGCAATGTGATTCCTACGGAGCCCGATACACTGGACCACCTCTTCCCTCAAAGCCTTTTCAATACGGGCAGGTATGGTGAGTACAACACCATCGGCAACAACTATTCCGCCCGCGAGAACCGTATCTATATCGACCGCAAGGAGAGCAGTTCGTTTATCTTCACCGACCCCTACTCCTTCTTTATGGTGGATCCTGACGAGTTCCAATATACCAACACCCTCTCACCGCTCACCTACCTCACTTATGACAACTGCGGCGACAAGCAGCACGGTGAGGACAGGCTCGATGCGAAGTTTGCCGTGAATGTGAACAAACGGCTGGGTGTAGGTTTCCAGATGACCTACGACTACGCCCGAGGCTACTACGGCAACCAGAGTGTGTCGCACTTCAACGGTTCGCTCTTCGCCACTTATCTGGGTGACCGCTATAATGCCCACTTCCTCTTCTCGACGAACCACCAGAAGGCCGCCGAGAACGGAGGTATCACCAACGACGAGTATATCCAGCATCCGGAATCATTCGTCGACCAGTTCTCAGATGAAGAGATCCCGACGATACTCATGCAGAACTGGAACCGCAACGACAACCTGCACGTCTTCTTGAGCCATCGTTACAACATCGGTTTCTACCGTCAGGTGCCGATGACCGAGGAGGAAATCAAGGCCCGCGAGTTTGCTAAGGCAGCTCAGCAGGAGAAGGAAGAACGGGAGCAGAAGAAAGAAGGCAAGGATGCCCCTCAGGGTCGTGTGGCCGATGCACCGAAAGGCCGTCCGGAAGGAGCTGCCATCGCCGGTATGGAACCTCCTAAGGAGAATACCGGTGAGGCTGTCGATACTACCCGTATCCAGGTGGACAGTCAGGAGATTGCCGACAGTCTGAACCGTCTGCAAGCCATCCAGGACTCCATCGACGCCACGATGAAGAAGGAGTATGTGCCTGTGACCAGTATCATCCATACACTGGAACTGCACAACTATAAGCGCATCTATCAGGCCTATTTTTCACCTCAAGAGTATTACTTCAAGCGCAATTACACCACCTTGGGTGGCGACAGCATTGAGGATATCACCAAGCATTTCCAGGTGAAGAACACCCTGGGACTGGCATTGCTCGAGGGCTTTAATAAATATATGAAGGCCGGACTGAAAGCCTTTGTCACCCACGAGTATCGTCGTTATGATATGCCCGACACCCTCGGCACCTCCGTCTTCCAGCAGCGATGGACAGAGCATAACGTCAGCGTGGGCGGACAGATCAACAAGACCGAGGGCAAGACCCTGCATTTCAACCTTACGGGCGAGTTCTGGATGGCTGGCGAGGATGCCGGACAGCTGAAGCTCGACTTCAATACCGACCTGAACTTCAAGTTCCTGAAGGACAGCATCCGTATAGCTGCCAAGGCATTCTTCCATCGCACGAACCCCTCGTTCTTCTATCGCCGTTACCACTCACAACACCTGTGGTGGGACCGTCAGAACGACTTCAAGCAGGAGATGCGCACCAGGATAGAGGGCAACCTGTCGTACTCGCTGACAAACACCCGTCTGCGTCTGGCCATCGAGGAAGTACAGAACTACACCTACTTCGGGATGAGTTACGACCATACCTATGAAAATCTCAACCCCGACTCTCCCGACGGTCGTAAGAACATGACGGCCGATGTCTATCAGGAAGGCGGTAATATCAACCTGATCACAGCCCAGTTGTTCCAGAACTTCCGACTCGGCCCGCTGAACTGGGAGAATATCATCACCTATCAGAACTCCAGCAACAAAGAGGTATTGCCGTTGCCCGCGCTGAATATCTTCTCGAACCTCTATCTAAAGTTCAAGATTGCACGCGTGCTCAATGTGGAACTGGGTGGCAACGTGACCTACTACACTAAGTACGAAGCACCCGATTTCTGTCCGATGATCAACCAGTTTGCCATTCAGAAGAATGAAGCAAACCGTGTGGAGTTAGGAGAATTCCCATTCGTGGATGTCTACGCCAACCTGAAGTTGAAGGGCGTGCGTTTCTTCGTTATCATGAGCAATGTGCTCTACAGTTCAGCCAACAGGAAATACTTCACCACACCACATTACCCGATGAATGGTCAGGTATTGCACATGGGTGTCTCCTGGCCTTTCTTTAACTAGGGACTCCTAGACCAAGAGCAAGCCCGCTGCCACGCAGACTCCGTAAATAAAGATATTGCACGCTGTATCTCCCAAACAGATATTCAGCGCCTTTCCTTTATCTATCCGCTTGATCTTCAGATAAGTATACACATGGAAGACCAGATAGACAAAAGGCAGGAAGAATGCCAGCGGATGACCGTTCATCAGGAAGGTGAAGCCCAGGATCATGGCCCCGATACCAACGCCCAGATAGCACTGTAATGCGCCCTTGGCACCGATGCGCACTACGAGTGTGTTCTTACCCGCCTCACGGTCGGTATCACGGTCACGGAAATTATTCACCAGCAGCAAGGCGTCGATCACCAGGCCACAGGCTACTGAGGCAAGGAACACCTCCCAAGTCACAACGTGCAGCTGCACATAATAGGTGATACACACGGGCACGATGCCGAAGAACACCAACACCAGTACATCGCCCAGTCCCATATACGACAGATGGGTGGTATAGAGGAAACAGAACACTATGCAGACCAGACCGATCAGTATCATCTCCAGCCCTCCCCAAAATACCAAGGGTAAACCGATAAGACAAGCCAGACAGGTAGTGGCGGCAATGGCCTTCTTCATGGAGTCGAGTTTCACCCAACCCATTGCACAAGCGCGACGAGGTCCCAAGCGGGTCTCGATATCGTCGGTACCGTTGGCAAAGTCGAAGAAGTCATTGATGAAGTTGGCGTCTATCTGCATCACGAAGGCAAAGAGCAGACACAACACAGCAGCCAGCCAGCTGAACACATCGTCACCATATGTCTTGGCATCGACATAGGCCAACGACACACCAATCATCACGGGTACGGCAGCGCCCGACAACGTCTTCGGACGAGCAGCCAGGAGCCAAGCCTTCATGGAATTGGTCTCAATTCTCTTCTCTTCCAACATAATTTCTACTATTTTCGTGCAAAAATACAAAAAAAATATGAATTATGAATTATGAATTGTGAATTATTTCGTATATTTGCATCAAAATACAGACTTATCTATGATTACCAATAGCCCAAGCCTCGATCTGGTGGAGTTCGTCGAGACCCAGATTCTTCCCCAGTATACCAATTTCGACCGTGCCCACAATCTGGAGCATGTCACCCGTGTGATACGCCGTTCACTTGAGATGGTCAGAATCACAGGCGCTGATATCAACATGGCCTATGTCATCGCAGCCTATCACGATTTAGGCATGTCGGGGCCACGCGCCATTCACCACCTGACGGGCGGTAAGATACTCGCCAGCGATGCCAGACTGAAGAAATGGTTTTCAAAGGAACAGATCAAGATTATGAAAGAGGCGGTGGAGGATCATCGCGCCTCAGCCAGTCATGCGCCCCGAAGCCTCTATGGCAAGATTGTGGCAGAGGCCGATAGGGACATCAGCGTCGACATTGTCATTCGTCGCACCATCCAATATGGTCTGGGCAACTATCCTCAACTAGACAAAGAAGGACACTGGAAACGCTTCAAACAGCATCTGGACGAGAAATACTCCATCAATGGCTACATCCGCCTATGGCTTCCCCACTCGCCCAATGAGCGTAGTCTCAACGAACTGCGCCAGCTCATTGCCGACCCTCAGAAGCTCCGCGAGACCTTCGAGACGATCTTCGCTGAAGAGACTACCAAAGAAGCGACCGAAGAGACTACCTGAGATACATCCAATAGATATATCCTATCACTGCTGCCAATACGATCAGTACAATCGAACGGATGAGGCAGCTGGCTACTTTCTTGATAATCAGGAAAGCAACGATGACTGCAACTAAAAGAAAAATGTAATATCCAATACTATTCTCCATAATCAGAACATTTTTTTAAAGGCCGTTGGTAAAGGGGTCTCAAACTCCATAGGCTCACCCGTCACAGGATGATGGAAACACAGCAGCCAGGCATGCAGGCAAAGACGATGCAGCGGGTCGTCACCATTGCCGTATTTCGGATCGCCACAGACAGGATGTCCCATATCGGCAGAATGGACGCGGATCTGATTCTTACGACCCGTCTCCAACTTGAACTCCACCAAGGAATGATCAGCCGTACGGGCCAGTACATGGTAATGGGTGATGGCATACTTACCACCATTATCGACAGGCGACGAGTAGGTAACATAAGCCTTGTTGTCCTTCAGCCAGTTCTCTATCGTACCGTCGTCTTCTGCAATCTCTCCTGAGCAGACGGCCACATAGCGACGGTCGTAGACGATCTCGTGCCAATTATGCTCCAGGATCTGTTCCGTCTCCATATCCTTGGCGTAGACCATCAGTCCGCTGGTGTCGCGGTCGAGACGATGGACTACATGTGACGTGCACTTCTGGCGCGACTTCTTGAAGTAGTCGTCGAGCACGCTCTTCACATTCAAAGTTGAGTGGCCGCCAGCCATCGAGAGAATACCTTCGGCCTTCTCAACGACAATCAGCCAACGGTCTTCATAAACGATCTTCACCCAACGGTTCTTAAAGCCCTGCTGGTTGCGCTTGGTCTTGCTCACGGCAATCTTCATGCCCTTCTCCAAAGGGAAGTCGAACTGCGATACCGTCTTACCGTCGACCTTGATGCCCCGCCCTTGCAGCGTGGCCTTGATCTTCGACTTCGACTGCGGCACATTCGCCAACAGCCATTCGAGCAACGGCATCGGCTCAGAGACGACGAAATGGTCGTACTCTCCCTCACGGTTATATCCTGCATTGTATCTCATATCTGCTGATTTTGGGTGCAAAGTTACGTATTTTTATTGAACATTGACCATTGAAAATGGAAAATTATGCAGGCTGCATCAAATTTTTCACTGTTCACTGTTCACTATTCACTATTTTTTCGTACCTTTGCACCCTCATTCAGTAGTGTATATATATAATAAGGTATAAGGAAGAGATGATTACAGTCACAAATCTGGCTATCCAATTCGGAAAGAAGGTTCTCTATAAGGACGTGAACCTGAAGTTTACAAGTGGAAATATCTATGGCATCATCGGTGCCAACGGTGCAGGAAAGTCTACCTTGCTGCGCGCCATCAGTGGCGAACTGGAGCCGAACAAAGGATCAGTGGAGATGTTGCCTGGCGAGCGAATGAGCGTGCTGGAGCAGGATCACTTCAAATACGACGCCTTCACGGTGATGGACACCGTGCTGATGGGTCACAAGCCCATGTGGGACAACATGAAGGAGCGCGAAGCCCTCTACAGCAAACCTGAGATGACAGAAGAAGACGGTGTGAAAGCCGCTGAACTGGAGATGGCCTTTGCCGAGATGAACGGCTATGAGGCCGAAAGCGAAGCTGCACAGCTGTTGCAGAATCTGGGTGTAGCCGAGGGACAGCACTATAAGCAGATGTCGGACATCTCGAACAACGAGAAGGTGCGTGTGATGCTGGCCAAGGCACTATTCGGACATCCCGACAACCTGTTGCTCGACGAGCCCACCAATGACCTCGACCTCGACACTGTGCAGTGGTTGGAAGAGTATCTCTCGAACTTGGAGCAGTGTGTGCTCGTCGTCTCACACGACCGTCACTTCCTCGATGCCGTCTCGACACAGACCGTCGACATCGACTTCGGCAAGGTGACACTCTTCTCCGGTAACTACTCGTTCTGGTATGAGAGTTCGCAGTTGGCGCTGCGTCAGGCCCAGAACCAGAAGATGAAGGCCGAGGAGAAACGTAAGCAGTTGGAAGAGTTCATCCGCAGATTCTCTGCCAATGTGGCAAAGTCGAAACAGACGACCTCACGCAAGAAGATGCTGGAGAAACTCAATGTGGAGGAGATCACCCCCTCAACCCGTAAGTATCCGGGCATTATCTTCTCGATGGAGCGCGAGCCTGGCACACAGATTCTCGAGGTTGAGGGTCTGAAGGCCGTAGATCAGGATGGCACTGTGCTCTTCGACAATGTAAACTTCACCATCGAGAAAGGTCAGAAGACCGTCTTCCTGAGCCACAATCCGAAGGCGATGACGGCTCTTTTCGAGATTATCAATGGCAACCGCGAGGCTGATGCCGGCACCTATAAGTGGGGTGTCACCATCACCACAGCCTATCTCCCACTCGATAACACATCGTTCTTCCAGAGCGAGATGAACCTCGTAGACTGGCTCTCGCAATGGGGCCCGGGCAATGAGGTGACGATGAAGTCGTATCTGGGACGCATGCTCTTCAAGGACGAGGATATCCAGAAGAAGGTATGCGTGCTCTCCGGAGGTGAGAAGATGCGCTGCATGATTGCCAGGATGCAATTGAAGAATGCCAACTGTCTGATTCTCGACACCCCCACCAACCACCTCGACCTCGAGAGTATCCAGGCCTTCAACAACAACCTGATACAGTTTAAGGGCAATATCATCTTCGCTTCGCACGACCATGAGTTTATTAATACGGTAGCTGACCGCATTATCGAACTGACCCCCAAAGGCACCATCGACAAGCTGATGACCTACGATGACTATATCTATGATGAGACTATCAAGGAGCAAAAGGCCAAGATGTACGCCTGAAAAGTAAATAGTGGCACAGAATTTGCTTGTAGATCTATAAAGATTTAAACAACAGCAATTATGACAGAAAAAGATATTAATATTGAAGACGAGGAGACTCTGAACGAGACTCCCGCAGAAGAGACTGACAATCAGGCAGAAGAATCAGAAAAGACAGAAGACTCCGAGAACTCCGAGGATGCTGAGGAGAAAGATCCCTTAGAGGCTGCTCTGGCAGAGAATGCCGAGCTGAAAGACAAGTGGCTCCGCTCTGTAGCAGAGTTTGAGAACTATCGGAAGCGCACCCTGAAGGAACGTGCAGAGCTGATCCTGAACGGAGGCGAGAAGTTTATCACAGCCATCCTGCCCGTGCTCGACGACATGGAACGCGCCATCGCGAATGGTGCCAAGACTGAAGACCCTGCTGTACTCCGTGAGGGTATGGAGCTGATTTATCAGAAATTCATGAAGACCCTCGAAGCTCAGGGCGTAAGCAAGATCGAGACGACAGATGCCTACTTCGATACCGACGTACATGAGGCAGTGGCTATGGTACCAGGTATGGGTGACGACAAGAAGGGTAAGGTGATCGACTGTCTGCAACAAGGCTATAAACTAAACGACAAAGTAATCCGCCACGCAAAAGTGGCAGTAGGACAATAACAACACATGGCACAAAAAAGAGACTATTATGAGGTGCTTGGGGTCGAGAAGACCGCCTCGGAGGACGAGATAAAGAAAGCCTATCGAAAGATAGCCATCAAGTACCACCCCGACCGTAATCCCGGCGACAAGGAAGCTGAGGAGAAATTCAAGGAGGCCGCAGAGGCCTATAATGTGCTGCACGACCCGAAGACGCGTCAGCAGTACGACCAGTTCGGTTTTAACGGTCCGGGTATGGGCGGCTTCGACTTCAGTAGCTTCGGTGGTGCCTCGATGAACATGGACGATATCTTCTCGATGTTCGGCGACATCTTCGGAGGTCACGGCTTTGGCGGTTTCGGAGGTCAGCGCCGTCCACAACAGCATCGTGGCAGTGACCTGCGTCTGAAAGTAAGACTGACGCTGGAAGAGATCAACAAGGGTGTCACCAAGAAATTCAAGGTTCGCAAGGATATCAGCTGCCCTCATTGCAATGGTTCTGGTGCAGAGGCCGGCAGCGGCAAAGAACAGTGTGCCACCTGTCATGGTAGCGGTGTCATCACCCACACCACACAGAGCATCTTCGGTATGATGCAGCAGCAAAGTGTCTGCCCCAACTGTCACGGAGAAGGCCAAGTCATCAAGAACAAGTGTAAGCACTGCGGTGGTACTGGTGTCGAGAAAGGCGAGGAAGTGGTGGAGATCAACATCCCTGCAGGTGTGGCTGAAGGTATGGTCGTCAATGTTCCCGGCAAGGGTAATGCAGGTAAGCACAACGGTATTGCCGGAGATATACAAGTGTTCATAGAAGAAGCAGAGAACGACACCTTCATCCGCGACGGCAATGATCTGATCTACAACCTGCTGCTCGACTTCCCCACAGCAGCCCTGGGTGGTGAGGTGGAAGTACCAACCATTGACGGTACGAAGCTGAAGGTGAAACTGGAGAACGGCACACAACCCGGTAAGACTCTCCGTCTGCGCGGCAAGGGACTGCCTGCCGTACAAGGCTACGGTTCTGGTAAGGGCGACCTCGTGGTAAACATCAGTGTCTATATCCCCAAGACCCTCAGCCGTGAGGAGAAGGAACTGGTGGAGCAATTCAAGGACTCTGACAATTTCAAGGGCGACAAGCAGACAAGGGACTCTATCTTCCAGCGCTTCAAGAACTATTTCAATTAAATAACAACAGAAAGTTGAAATGACCTATAAAGAGACCTGCAACTATCTGTTCACGCAGACACCGATGTTTGAGAAGCAAGGTGTCAGCGGCTACAAGGAAGGCCTGGAGAATACGCTCGCACTCGACGAGTATCTCGGTCATCCGCACAGGAGTTTCCGCAGTATCCACATCGCGGGTACCAATGGAAAAGGATCCTGTGCGCACACTTTAGCAGCCGTTCTGCAGCAGTGTGGCTACAAGGTAGGTCTCTATACCTCTCCTCATCTGGTGGACTTCCGCGAACGCATCCGCATCAACGGACAGCCTATCCCCGAGAACTATGTCATAGACTTCGTAGAAAAGAAGAAGGAATTCTTCGAGCCTCTGAATCCCACATTCTTTGAATTGACGACGGCAATGGCCTTCACCTATTTCAAGGACATGCAGATTGACATCGCCGTCATCGAAGTTGGCCTTGGTGGCAGACTCGACTGTACGAACATCATCACCCCTATCCTATCGGTCATTACGAACATCGGCCTGGACCATACACAACTGCTGGGCAACTCCCTTGAACAGATAGCGATGGAAAAGGCTGGTATCATAAAACGAGGTGTACCTGTGGTGATCGGTGAGGCGCTGCCGGAAACGCGTCCTATCTTCGAGGCCATCGCTGAAGAGAACGATGCTCCTATTATCTTCGCAGAAGACCAGCCTGAAGTGCTGCATGCAGAACTGCAATACTCGGAGATGATCTACGATACCCGCAGTTATGGCAAGATTACCGGTGGACTCTGCGGACAATATCAGAAGAAGAATACCAACACTATCCTCTGGGCCATCAGAAAGTTGGAGGACCTTGGTTATCTGTACCGCTTCACCGACGATTCTAAGTCACCCGCAAAAGGGCATGAGATCAAGATCGGTTTCAAGAATGTATGCGAAAGTACGGGACTGAAGGGACGCTGGCAGGTCATCAGGAATTCGCCCACCGTCGTGTGCGACACTGGCCACAACACTGCAGGATGGGACTATCTGAGCAAGCAGCTCGACGAGGTGAAATGTGATAAGATGTATATTGTGTTCGGTGTGGTTGAGGATAAGGATGTCGACGGTATCATGGCCTTGCTGCCCAAGCATGCTGAATATTTCTTCACCAAGGCCAACAACAAACGTGCTGTTTCAGAACATGTGCTCCATATGATGGGCCAGCAGATAGGACTGACAGGCGACACCTACTCCAGTGTTGCAGAAGCCTACGCGGCTGCTATTTCCAAGGCAAGAACAAACGATTTTGTGTTTATTGGAGGTAGCAGTTATGTGGTTGCAGACTTCCTGAAAAACTGCGTTTAGCTTTTTTTAATACATCCACAACATTTTTTTCGTCGTTTCCTTTGCCCAATTGGAATTTTTTCTGTTACTTTGCAAAAAATAGTTTGTAACTAAAAACATTTCAATTATGGCAACAACAGAAAATGCGAATTTGTGTGGTCTGAAGAGAGAAAACTTCCAGACCACTATCAACGGTAAAAAAACCGATTTGTACATTCTTAGGAATCGTAAAGGTTATGAAGTGGCAATCTCCAACTATGGCGGTGCCATTTGTGCTATTATGGTACCTGACAAGGATGGTAAAGTAGCTAATGTCATTCAGGGTCATGACAGCATCCAGCAGCTCATGAGCGGCAACGAGCCTTACCTCTCGACACTGATCGGACGTTGGGGTAACCGTATCTGCAAGGGACAGTTCACGCTCAACGGCAAGGATTACCAGCTTGCACTCAACGACGGTCCCAACCACCTTCATGGCGGAGCTGTAGGCTTCAACGCAAAGGTCTGGGATGCCCGTCAGATGGGTCCCCGTGCACTGGCTCTCCACCGAATCTCTTCATACGGTGAGGAAGGTTACACAGGCGAGTTGGACATCACTGTAGAGTTCACCTTCACCGATCTTAATGAACTGGTTATCGAGTATCTGGCTACCACCAACAAGAAGACCATCGTGAACCTGACGCATCACGCCTTCTTCAGCCTGACTGGTACTGCCGATCCTACACCCACGATCGAGGATCAGATCTGTGAAATCAATGCCGATTTCTATCTGCCCACCGACAACACCGCTATTCCTACCGGTGAGATTCTGAAGGTAGAGGGAACACCATTTGACTTCCGTAAGCCCAAGACTTTCGGTCAGGAGATTGATGCTGATAATGAGCAGATTATCTTCGGTCACGGTTATGACCACAACTACGTGCTGAACAAGCGCGAGGAAGGTGAGCTGAGCTTCGCAGCCAGAATTACCGAGCCTAAGAGCGGTCGTACGCTGGAGTGCTACACCACCGAGCCCGGTATGCAGCTCTACACAGCAAACTTCGCTACTGGCTACAAGGGTGCCAACGGTTGCACGTTCCCACGTCGCTCGGCTGTTTGTCTGGAGACCCAGCACTTCCCCGATACACCTAACCGTCCTTATTTCCCCAGCGTGGTACTGAGACCCGGTGAGCGCTACAAGCAGAAGACGATTTATCGTTTCGGTATCGCAGAATAAAAGAAATCATTACCAACACTAGTTTATTTTATTATGAGTAATCAGAAACAGAATGGAAGTGTCATTGCCATTGTGACGATGTTCTTCCTATATGCCATGATTTCGTTTGTCACGAATCTTGGTGCACCCATTGGAGTCATCTGGAAGAATCAGCCTGAGATTGGCGGTTCCAATGTGCTCGGTATCATGGGTAACTTCATGAATTTCTTCGCCTACCTGTTCATGGGCATTCCTGCAGGAAAGATGTTGACAAAGGTGGGTTATAAGAAAACTGCTCTTATAGGTATCGCAGTAGGCTTCTTCGGTGTGCTCATACAGTATCTGTCAGGCTTCTCCGGAGGTATTCCCGGTTTCTGCATCTATCTGTTGGGCGCCTTCATTTCAGGATTCTCTGTATGTATCCTGAATACGGTGGTGAACCCCATGCTGAACCTGCTCGGCGGTGGTGGAAATCGTGGTAACCAGCTGAATATGATCGGTGGTACATTGAACTCACTCTCTGGCACGATGACCCCGTTGCTCGTTGGAGCACTGATTGGCACAGTGACGGCTTCTACACAAATGGCCGACGTCAATCTGGTGATGTACATCGCTATGACCGTCTTCGCCTGCGCCTTCTTCATTCTCTGCTTCATCCCCATTCAGGATCCAGAAATGGGTAAGGTCACAGCTGATACAGTTTTCGAACATTCTCCCTGGTCGTTCCGCCATTGTCTTCTGGGTGTGATTGCCATCTTCGTTTATGTAGGTGTTGAGGTGGGTATCCCTGGTGGAATGAACTTCTACCTCTCTGACACTACAGCCAACGGTGCTTGGGTGAATCCTGAAGCCGTACTCAATGCAGCAACCATCGGAGGAGCCGTAGCAGCGATGTATTGGCTCCTGATGCTCGTAGGACGTCTCGTTTCGAGCACCATCGCAGGCAAGATATCATCTCGGCAGATGATGCTCGCTACTACAACTGTAGGTATGATACTCATCATTGCTGCCATCCTGACACCGAAGAGTGTAACGGTAACCATGCCTCTGGTCAAGATTCTGGAAGGATCTATTGAGATGACGACTGTTCCGATGAGCGCCTTGTTGTTAGTGCTCTGCGGCCTCTGCACCTCGGTGATGTGGCCATCCATCTTTAACCTCGCTACCGAGGGTCTTGGCAAGTACACTGCTCAGGCTTCCGGCATCTTCATGATGATGGTGGTTGGCGGTGGTGTTCTGCCCGTGGTACAGAATTTCTTTGCCGACTTCATGGGATATATGCCCAGCTATTTCGTCTATCTGCTGGCAATGGCCTACATGTTCTACTATGCCCTCATCGGCTGCAAGAATGTCAACACCGACATCCCCGTATAAATTGTCAAATTGTAATTCTATAAATTGTAAATTCGTATGATGGATATTGAATTTGTAAGAAGTCGTTTCATCAAGCACTTCGATGGAAAGACGGGTAATGTATATACCTCTCCTGGCCGTATCAACCTCATTGGTGAGCACACCGACTATAACGGTGGTTTCGTATTCCCTGGTGCCGTCGACAAGGGCATCATGGCAGAGATGCGTGCCAATGGCACAGAAGACACTGTGATGGCCTACGCTATTGACCTGAAGGATCGTGTCGACTTCAAGCTGAGCGACCCCAATGGCCCACGCGCCAGCTGGGCTCGTTATATATATGGTATCTCACTGGAGATGAAGAAATTAGGCGTACCTGTTAAAGGATTTAATATCGCTTTCGCAGGTGATGTGCCCCTTGGCGCTGGTATGTCTTCTTCTGCTGCTATGGAAAGCTGCTTCGCCTTCGGTCTGAATGATATTTTCGGTGATAATAAGGTGTCGCAGTGGGATATGGCTTTAGCAGGTCAGGCTACAGAACATAACTATTGTGGTGTGAACTGTGGTATCATGGACCAGTTTGCCTCCGTCTTCGGAAAGGCAGGCTGTCTGATGCGCCTCGACTGTCGCAGCCGGGAGTTCGAGTACTTCCCCTTCAAGCCCGATGGCTATCGCCTCGTGCTGCTCGATTCTGTCGTGAAGCATCAGTTAGCTGGTTCCCCTTACAACGACCGTCGTAACTCCTGCGAGAATGTGGTGAAGCACATTCAGGCCAAGCATCCGGAGGGTAAGTATGAAACCCTGCGCGACTGTACTTGGGAGCAGTTGGAAGAAGTGAAGGAAGAGGTAGGCGCTGAGGACTACAAGCGCGCTAAGTTCGTACTCGGTGAGAAAGACCGTGTGCTGGGTGTCTGCGAGGCCCTCAATGAAGGCGACTACGAGAAGGTAGGCGAACTGATGTACAAGACCCACGAAGGTTTGTCGAAGGATTATGAGGTATCCTGCGAGGAACTCGACTTCCTGAACGATGTGGCTAAGGAAAATGGTGTCACCGGTTCCCGTATCATGGGTGGCGGCTTTGGCGGCTGTACCATCAACCTCGTTCGCAACGACCTCTACAAGAAGTTCATTGAGGACGCCAAGAAGAAGTTCAACGAGAAGTATGGTCATGAGCCGAAAGTTTATGATGTAGTCATCAGCGATGGCTCTCGCAAACTCTGCTAAAAGACACTTGTAAACACACAAATTGTGTTTATAAAGGTTAAATATGGGCGGTAAGGTGTACGATTTACACTTTACCGTCTATTTTTATGTCCTTTTTCATTGTCATTTCAGAAATAAGTTGTAAATTTACACCCAAAATCAACATTGATTATAAACAACTTAAAACTTAGTAACAATGAAAGTACTGAAAAGTAGCATTCTGAGTCTCAGCGCAGCAGCGCTGATGCTCGCAGCATGTGCAGGCGGCCAGCAGGCACCTGTGTTAACGGTTTCGGGTCTCGACCCTGCCAAGTTCGACACCACCCTTCAGGACAAGCCCGTGAAGCTCTACACCCTGAAGAATGCCAACGGCATGGAGGTGTGCATCACCAATTATGGTGGACGCGTAGTATCGCTCGTCGTTCCTGACAAGGATGGCAATCCCACTGACGTTGTTCTCGGTTTCGACAACATCGCCCAGTACGCCGATACCCTCAACTCCCCCACCGACTACGGATCCAGCGTTGGTCGCTATGCCAACCGTATCAAGAACGGTAAGTTCACCCTCGACGGTGTAGAGTATCAGCTGAAGCAGAACGACGGTCCTAACTGCCTGCATGGTGGTGGCACCACAGGTTGGATGAACCAGGTTTATGATGCTGAGCAGATCGGTGACTCCGTGTTGAAGCTGACCATCGTAGCAGCTGACGGTGAGAACGGTTTCCCCGGCAAGGTGATGGCCGTGACCACCTATACGGTAACGTCTGACAACATCCTCGATATCACTTGGGAGGCAGAGACCGACAAGCCGACGATCATCAATCAGACCAACCACAACTATTACAATCTGAGTGGTGATTTCACACAGCCCGGCTATGATATGGTGCTCTATGTCAATGCCGACAACTTCACTCCCAGCGACACGCTCTACATCCCCACAGGCGAAATCAAGTCTGTTGAGGGTACCCCGATGGACTTCCGTACAGCTCATGCAATCGGCGACAGCATCAAGTCTAGCTTCGACCAGATCCAGAATGCCGGTGGCTACGACCACAACTGGTGTCTGAACACCTATAAAGACGGTCAGGGTGATGATACTCAGGTCTGCGCCAGCCTCTACAGCCCCAAGACGGGCATCTTCATGGAGATGTTCACCAACGAGCCTGGCGTACAGGTCTATAGCGGTAACTTCCAGGGTGTTGGCAACGAGCTGAACATCCAGCACAAGCATGGTCCATATCCGCAGCACGTCAGCGTATGCTTAGAGAGCCAGAAGTACCCTGATTCTCCCAATAAGGCCAATTGGGTACAGCCCGTTTTGAAGCCCGGCGAGAAGTACTTCAGCCACGCTGCCTACAAGTTCTCAGTAAAGTAAAAAGGTAAAAACGTAAAAAGGTAAAAATAAACACTATGAATTGGAATTCAAACGAATTTTTGTGGCTTGACTGGACCGTCCTGGCTGTCGGTGTGCTGGCCATCGTATGGGCGATCTATCGCGCCATCAAGAAAGACAAGGAAAAGATGAAAGGTGCTGACTCTCAGGACTATCTGTTCGGTAAGGGTGAGCCCTGGTACGTGATCGGTGCAGCAATCTTTGCTGCCAATATCGGCTCTGAGCACCTCGTAGGTCTCGCTGGTACTGGTGCCAAGGACGGTGTAGGTATGGCCCACTGGGAGATGCAGGGTTGGATGATCCTGATTCTCGGCTGGTTGTTTGTACCTTTCTATCAGTTGCTCAACAACAAAATGGGCAAGATCATCACCATGCCCGACTTCCTGAAGTTCCGTTACACCCAGCGCACAGGCTCTTGGCTGTCTATCATCACCCTGATAGCTTACGTGCTGACAAAGGTTTCCGTGACTGCTTTCACAGGTGGTATCTTCTTCGAGTATCTGCTTGGTCTGCCATTCTGGTATGGTGCCATCGGTCTGATTGCCATCACTGCTGTCTTCACCGTCTTCGGAGGTATGAAGGGCGTGATGACGCTGTCAGCCATCCAGACACCTATTCTTATTATAGGTTCGTTCCTCGTACTGTTCCTCGGACTGAACATGCTGGGCGACGGCAGCATCTCTGCCGGATGGGGTGAGATGATCAGAGTCTGTAAAGCAGCCCATGATGGTTTCGGAACCACCCACATGTTCCACCCGGATCAGGCCGACCCGATGTATCCGCAGTTCCCTGGCTATGTGGTGTTCTTCGGTGCTTCCATCATCGGTTTCTGGTACTGGTGTACTGACCAGCACATCGTTCAGCGTGTACTCGGACAGACCAAGGGCGAGGACAACACGGAGGTGATGAAGCGTGCCCGTCGTGGTACCATCTGCGCTGGTTACTTCAAGCTCCTGCCCGTGTTCATGTTCCTCATTCCAGGTATGGTGGCTTATGCACTGTCGCTCAAGACAGGTAGCGGCATCGTGATGGACATCACCAACACCCACGATACCGACGGTGCCTTCGCCATGATGGTGAAGAACATCCTGCCTGCAGGTATCAAGGGTATTGTCACCATTGGTTTCATCTGCGCACTCGTTGCTTCTCTGGCTGCCTTCTTCAACAGCTGTGCTACCCTCTTCACTGAAGACTTCTACAAGCCGATGAAGAAGGGTATGAGTGAGGCTCACTACGTCTTTGTAGGCCGTACTGCTACTGTTGTGGTGGTGATCCTGGGTCTGCTCTGGATGCCGGTCATGATGTCTATGGGTAACCTCTACAGCTATCTGCAGGATATCCAGTCGCTGATTGCGCCTGCTATGGTGGCTGTGTTCACACTCGGTATTTTCTCTAAGAAAATCACGCCTAAGGCAGGTGAATGGGGTCTTATCGGTGGTTTCCTCATCGGTATGGTACGTCTGCTCACCAACGTGCTCACCGATTCTGGTAAGGCCGTGATGGATGGTGCCTTCTGGGATGCCACCGCATGGTTCTGGCAGACCAACTGGCTCATCTTCGAGTGCTGGCTGCTTGTCTTCATCGTGCTGATGATGATTGTAGTTTCGTTCTTCACACCTGCTCCCTCTCAGGCTCAGGTGGAGGCTATCACCTTCACTGGCGACTACCGCAAGCAGATCCGTGAGAGCTGGGGCGTATGGGATGTTGTGGCCACCCTCGGTGTCATCATCTGCTGCGCTTGCTTCTATGCATACTTCTGGTAAACCGCTCGAGAGAATATGACCTCCTTCTATAGTGAACATTCCAAAGTCTGGCTGTCTGTCGACTGCATCATCTTCGGTTTCGATGAAGGGAAGCTGAAGATTCTGATTGGCCGTCGTAAGATGGATCCGGGTCGTGGCGAATGGAGCCTCTACGGAGGCTTCGTTGCCAACGACGAGAGTGTCGACGATGCCGCCAACCGTGTGCTCTACGACCTCACCGGACTTCGAAACCTCTATATGCGGCAAGTGGGTGCTTTCGGAAATGTAGACCGCGACCCCGGTGAACGTGTCGTTTCCATCGCCTATTATGCGCTGATCAATGTCAAGGACTACGATGACCATCTTCGCAAGGAGCACGGTGTGGAATGGGTCAGCTTCGACGAGCTTCCCCAGCTTTATTCCGACCACAACAAGATGGTCCTCAAGGCCCGCAAGCTAATGAAACAGAAGATTGCCAGCGAGCCCGTGGGGTTCCGTCTGCTGCCCAGTCTCTTCACGCTCACGCAGCTTCAGCGCCTCTATGAGGCCGTCAATGGCGAGCCTATGGACAAGCGCAACTTCCGCAAACGTATCAAGGATATGGACTTTATCGAGAAGACCGAATTAATTGATAAAACGGGATCCAAACGTGGGGCGTTCCTCTACCGTTTCAACAAGAGGGCCTACAAAGAGGATCAGATTTTTAAACTATAATAGAATATGTTAGAAGAATTAAAAGAAAAAGTATTCCAGGCCAACCTCGACCTCGTGAAGCACAACCTCGTGATCTTCACGTGGGGCAATGTGTCTGGTATAGACCGTGAAAACGGACTCGTGGTCATCAAGCCTTCAGGTGTCGACTACGACGTGATGAAAGCCTCTGATATGGTGGTAGTAGACCTCCAGACAGGCGAGGTCGTCGATGGCGAACTGAACCCCTCCAGCGACACTCCCACCCATCTGGTGCTCTATCGCGAGTTCCCTGAGCTGGGCGGCATTGTCCACACCCACAGCACCTATGCCACTGCATGGGCACAGGCCGGTAAGGACATCCCCAACATCGGTACCACTCATGCCGACTACTTCCACGACTGCATCCCCTGCACCGACAGTATGGTGGAGGCTCAGATGCCCGAGTACGAGAAGGAGACAGGTGTGGTGATTGTCGATCGTTTCCGTCGTGACAACATCAACCCTGTACACACGCCGGCTGTACTGGTCAAGAACCACGGTCCTTTCTCCTGGGGTAAGGATCCTGCCCAGGCTGTTTATCATGCTGTCGTAGCTGAACAGGTGGCCAAAATGGCATTTATCGCTTACTCCGTCAATCCGGACCTGACGATGAATCCGCTCCTCATCGAGAAGCACTTTTCCCGCAAGCACGGCCCCAATGCCTACTACGGACAAAAGAAAAAATAATTATTAACGATAAAAACAATTACAACAATGAAAGCATTTGAAAATTATGAGATTTGGTGGGTAACCGGTGCACAACTCCTGTACGGAGGTGACGCTGTGGTTGCAGTTGACGGACATTCTAAGGAGATGGTCGAGGGCCTGAACGCCAGCGGCAATATCCCTGTGAAGATTGTATATAAGGGCACAGCCAATAGCTCGAAGGAAGTAGAGCAGATCATGTTGGCTGCCAACAACGATGAGAAGTGTGTAGGTATCATCACCTGGATGCACACCTTCTCACCCGCTAAGATGTGGATCAAGGGTCTGCAGCAGTTGCAGAAGCCCCTTCTCCACTTCCACACCCAGTACAACGCAGAGATCCCCTGGAGCGAGATTGACATGGACTTCATGAACCTGAACCAGAGTGCTCATGGCGACATCGAGTTCGGACACATCTGCACCCGTATGCGCATCGCCCGCAAGGTGGTCTGTGGTTACTGGAAGGACGAGAAGGCCCAGAAACAGATTGCCGTATGGGCTCGCGTAGCTGCTGGTGTGGCTGACGCTCACAACGTACGCTGTCTGATGTTCGGTATGAACATGAACAACGTGGCAGTGACCGATGGCGACCGTGTAGAGTTCGAGCAGCGTCTGGGCTATCACGTTGACTACTACCCCGTCAGCAGCCTCATGGACTATTTCAAGAAGGTCACAGACGCAGAGGCAGATGCCCTCGTCGAGGAATACAAGAAGCTCTACACCATCAAGATTGATGAGAGCGGCGAGCAGGTTTACTGGGAGAAGGTGAAGAACGCCGCCAAGGCTGAGATCGCTTTGCGTCGCGTGCTGAAGGATGAGGGTGCTACAGCCTTCACCACCAACTTCGACGACCTCGGAGATGCAGACATCGATGCTCCTGACTTCTGCGGCTTCGACCAGATTCCGGGCCTCGCTTCACAGCGTCTGATGGAAGAAGGTTATGGTTTCGGTGCTGAGGGTGACTGGAAGACAGCCTGCCTCTATCGCACACTCTGGGTCATCCAGCAGGGCATGCCTACAGGTTGCTCGTTCCTCGAGGATTACACCCTCAATTTCGCTGGCGACCGCTCATCATGTCTGCAGAGCCACATGCTCGAGATCTGTCCGCTCATCGCTTCCGACAAGCCCAAGCTCGAGGTACATTTCCTCGGCATCGGTATCCGCAAGCAGCAGACAGCCCGTCTGGTGTTCACCTCAAAGACGGGTCGTGGCATCAAGGCCACTGTCGTCGACCTCGGCAATCGCTTCCGTCTGATTTCTCAGGAGGTAGAGTGTATCGAGCCGAAGCCCATGCCTAAGCTGCCCGTGGCTTCTGCGCTCTGGATCCCCCAGCCCACCTTTGAGATCGGTGCTGCTGCCTGGATCCTCGCCGGCGGTACTCACCATAGTGCCTTCTCTTACGACATCAACGAAGAGTACTGGGCAGACTTCGCAGAGATGCTCGGCATCGAGTACGTCCGTATCAACAAGCAGACCAACATTGCCGACTTCAAGCAGACCCTCCAGAACAACGAGGTTTACTACATGTTGAACAAAGCACTGAAGTAAGATATGACCGCAAAACAAGTAATAGAAAGTGGTAAGGCCATTCTCGGTATCGAGTTTGGCTCTACCCGCATAAAGGCCGTCCTCATCGACGAGGACAATAAGCCCATCGCACAGGGCTCACACGAGTGGGAGAACCAGTTGGTCGACGGTCTATGGACCTACTCCATCGAAGCCATCTGGTATGGTCTTCAGGACTGCTATGCCGACCTCCGCAAGGATGTCCAGAAGCAGTACGACTGCGAGATCGAGACCCTCGCTGCCATCGGTTTCTCAGCCATGATGCACGGCTATATGGCGTTCAACGAGAAAGAGGAGATCCTCGTGCCCTTCCGCACATGGCGTAACACCAACACCGGTAAGGCCGCCGCTGAGCTCTCCAAACTCTTCAACTACAACATCCCCTTGCGTTGGAGTATCAGCCACCTCTATGAGTGCATCCTCGAGGATAATGAGCACGTCAAGGACATCAAATACCTCACCACCCTCGCTGGTTATGTCCATTGGCAGGTAACAGGTCAGTTCGTCCTCGGTGTAGGCGACGCATCAGGTATGATTCCCGTCGATCCCGCCACGAAGACCTATGACGCCACAATGGTGAAGAAGTTTGATGAACTCGTTGCACCGAAGGGCTATTCCTGGAAGCTTCTCGATATCCTGCCCAAGTCACTCAACGCTGGCGAGAACGCAGGTTTCCTGACACCCGAAGGTGCCAAGAAACTCGATGTCTCCGGACATTTGAAGCCCGGCTGTCCCGTTTGTCCTCCTGAGGGTGACGCTGGCACAGGCATGGTAGCCACCAACGCCGTCAAGCAGCGCACGGGTAACGTCAGCGCAGGCACATCTTCTTTCTCGATGATCGTGCTCGAGAAACCGTTGTCGAAACCTTATGAGATGATTGATATGGTCACCACACCTGATGGATCACTCGTGGCTATGGTACACTGCAACAACTGCACCAGCGACATCAATGCATGGGTTGGCCTCTTCAAGGAATATCAGCAACTGCTCGGTGTTCCTGTAGACATGAACGAACTCTATGGCAAGCTTTTCAACAAGGCCCTCGAAGGCGATACCGACTGCGGAGGTCTGATGGCTTACAACTACGTGTCAGGTGAGCCTGTTACAGGTCTCGCTGAAGGACGTCCCATGTTCGTACGTTCAGCCAACGACAAGTTCAACCTCGCCAATTTCATGCGTGCCCACCTCTATGGTGCCATCGGTGTGCTGAAGATCGGTAACGACATCCTCTTCAAGGACGAGATGATCCGTGTCGATCGTATCACTGGCCACGGTGGTTACTTCAAGACCGCCGGCGTTGGTCAGCGCATGCTCGCAGCTGCCCTCAACAGTCCTATCTCCGTCATGGAGACCGCTGGCGAAGGTGGTGCCTGGGGTATCGCCCTGTTGGCTGGTTACGCTGTGAATAATCCTGATAAGCTGAGTCTCGCAGACTATCTTGAGACAGTCGTCTTCGCAGGCAATACGGGCGTCTCTATCGCTCCCACTGCCGAGGATGTGGCTGGCTTCGAGAAGTATATTGAGAATTACAAGCGTTGTCTGCCCATCGAGCAGGCAGCTGTCGACAATAAGTAAGTGGACACTGATAAAAAAATCCCCCGCTCGGATGTGAACGGGGGATTTTTATTGATTATGCGTTGACCAGCGGGAGTTCCAGCCACTTCACATAACAGAAGTCCTGACGGTGAGGCAGGTTCTTGTTCTTCGGATACATGCGGATGGCACTCTTATACTGACCAGCCTGCTTGGGCGAATGAACCACCTCGAAGGTGTAGTTATTACCCTCGTGGCCCACCATCTTCAGCGGCTCGATAGAGAACACATGATCCTCGCCGTTCTCATCAGTCCAGACATTGACTTTCTCCAATGCAACGGCATCGTCGAGACCCTGCTCGTTGATGACATAGCGCAGTGTGTAGTTCTCACCGGTGAGATGCAGACCAGAAGGGGGTGCCGTAGACTCAGCACTGACCACACTGATGGCATCCCAGCGCTCTGCGACAGTCTCCTTCCACTGGGCAATCTCCTTCGCCAGACGGTTGTCGTTCTTAGAGAGTTCCTTGAAGCGCTTGGCCTCCTTCTCATAGAACTTGGCGTAATAGTCGTCCAACTGACGCTTCATGGTATAGTGAGGAGCAATCGTGGCAATCGAGTTCTTGATGACCTTGATCCACCCCTTCGAGATGCCCTTCTTGTCCTTGTTGTAATACAGGGGCACGATCTCGTTCTCGAGCAGGTTATAGATAGTGGCAGCATCGAGCTGATCCTGATAGCCCTGGTTCTGGTAGGTACGCTTCTCTGTGAGTGCCCAACCGGCACCCTCGCGATAGCCCTCCAGCCACCAACCGTCTTTCACGGAGAGGTTGACGACACCGTTCATCTCGGCCTTCTCACCGGATGTACCAGATGCCTCAAGCGGACGTGTCGGTGTATTCATCCAGATATCCACACCCGAAACCAGACGACGAGCCAGCAGGAAGTCGTAGTCCTCGAGGAAGATCACTTTACCCATGAACTCCGGACGCTGTGAGATCTCGAAGATCTTCTTGATCAGGCCCTGTCCGGCACCATCTGCGGGATGAGCCTTACCAGCGAAGAGGAACACCACTGGACGCTCAGGATTGTTGACGATCTTGCTGAGACGATCGAGGTCGGTGAACAGCAGGTGAGCACGCTTGTAAGTAGCGAAGCGACGGCAGAAACCAATCACCAGTGCATCGGGATTGAACTTGCCCAGCAGGTTGACCACACGTGAGGGATCACCCTGGTTCTTCAGCCAGGTCTCACGGAACTGCTCCTTGATATACTCGAAGAGTTTCTGCTTCAGCGCTGTACGGGTAGCCCAGATTTCCTCATCGGGACAGTTGTAGATGCCATGCCAGATCTCCTCGTTAGACTGGTCGCTCAGGTGCTTCGGATCGAGGTACTTGGAATAGACCTTCAGCCACTCGGCAGCACACCAGGTGGGGAAATGCACGCCATTGGTAACATAGCCCACATGGTTCTCCTCAGGATAATAGCCACTCCAGATGGGGGCGAACATCTTCTGAGAAACCCAGCCGTGAAGCATGGACACGCCATTGACCTCCTGACAGGTGTTGCAGGCGAAGGTAGACATACAGAACTTCTCGCCGTGATCGTCGGGATTGGTGCGTCCCATACCGATAAACTCATCCCAAGAGATACCCAGTTTCTGAGGATAGCCACCCATATACTTGCCGAACAAGCCCTCGTCGAAGTAGTCATGGCCTGCAGGAACAGGTGTATGCACGGTATAGAGGCCAGACGCACGCACCAGCTCAAGGGCCTGATTGAATGTCAGACCATCTTCCTCGATATAGTCGCACAGACGCTGCAGATTGCAGAGGGCTGCATGACCCTCGTTACAATGATAGATATCTTTCTTGATACCCAGCTTCTTCAGCAGCAGCATACCACCGATACCAAGCAGGATCTCCTGCTTCAGACGGTTCTCCCAGTCGCCACCATAAAGGCTGTGGGTAATGGGCTTGTCGAAGTCTGAGTTCATCTCGTTGTCAGTGTCCAGCAGATAGAGCTTCACACGACCGACATTCACACGCCATACATAGGCATGCACCTGATAGTTGGTATAAGGCACATCAATCACGAGAGGTGTGCCATCCTTGTCGAGCTGACGCTCAATAGGCAGAGAACCGAAGTTCTGGGTCTCGTAATTGGCAATCTGCTGTCCGTCGATAGACAGGCTCTGTGTGAAATAACCGAAACGATACAGGAAACCTACAGCGCACATATCCACGTTGGAGTCAGAAGCCTCCTTCACATAGTCACCAGCCAGCATACCCAGACCACCGGAATAGATCTTCAGGGCAGAGTGGATACCATACTCCATACAGAAGTAGGCCACTGACGGACGCTTTGAGTCTGGCTTCACGTCCATATACTTACGGAATGAGTCGTAGACGTTCTTAATGCGCTTCATCAGCGCCTTGTCCTTGATAATCTCTTCCTTGCGCGAATAAGTCAGACGCTCAAGCAGCATCACAGGGTTGTGCTTTACATCATGATAAAGCTGAGGGTCAAGGTCACGGAACAAGTCGCGAGCCTCGTAGTTCCACACCCACCACATGTTGTGGGCAATCTCATCCAAACACTTCAGTTCCTCTGGCAGAGTGGCCTTCACGGTCAGAATCTTCCAAGAGGGAACATTTGTGTAATCTGCTTTAATTTTCATAATCTCTTGATTTATAATTTACTTTTTTACCTTTTTACTTTTTTACCTTCCTCTCTTCCGCTTTGCGGAGGGCGATGTCATAAGCCTCTTCATAGAATTTGATGAACTCACGCCACAGGGCTTTCTTCGACAACTGACTGGCATGCTTGCGGGCCTCGTCCACCTGTTTCTTCGTAAAGGCGGAAAATGCTGCCACCGTATCCTTGATATTGTCAGCCACTTCCGAATAGTTATAATCCGTGCGATGGATCACCTTCACACCATCCTCAATCTCTCCGTACTTACCGAAGACCGTATTAGCCCAAAGGCCGAAGCCTGCCAGGTCAGTGGTGATGCAAGGCACCTTGAAGGCCACAGCCTCCAACGGGGTATAGCCCCATGGCTCGTAATAGGAAGGATAGATGCAGAGATCATTACCCAGCACGATATCGTAGTAGGTCATATTCACGATACCATCCTTACCGTCCAGATAACAGGGCAGGAAGATCACCTTCACCTGCTCATCCTTCCGGTTGTGCATATCGTAGTACTTCATCATGCCCAGAACATTGTCGTGGCTCATGTTGTGGAGCCAGTGTGTCACCTGAGGCACCTCCAGCGGCGTATCGAAGATCGGTGTATTCTGAGTACCCGGAGTATTCTGAATTCTCTGAAGCCTCTCCTGCAAATCCTTGCGTGGTTCGCCCACCCATCCGGGAACCTCGATAAAGGCAACCACCTTCTTCTTCAGATCCTTGTCGCGCAACAGACGGTTCATGGCTTCCACAAACACGTCGATACCCTTGTTGCGGAACTCATAGCGACCTGATGTCGAGATAATCAGCGTGTCATCGTCGAGCTGTTCACCAAGCAGGGCATTGGCCACATCCAACAGACGCTTACGGGCAGCCTTGCGCTTTCGTGTGAACTGTGCTGCCGAGGGTACGAAGCTGTCGTCAAAGCCGTTAGGCAATACCACATCAACGGGTTTATCCAACAATTCCACGCATTCCTTGGCAGTGATATCGCTGACAGTCGTGAAGCAGTCCACATTCCATGCCGTCTGTTTTTCTATCGAATGCTTCGACTGCATATTCAGTTCTCCGGCCATCTGATCACCATTATAGGCGAAGAGATAGTCGTAGAGGGGTTTCATATTCCCGGCAATGCTGCGTCCAATACTAGTAGCATGGGTGGTGAAGATGGTACCGATCTGAGGCAGTTTGTTATTGATGTAAAGGGCTCCGAGACCACACATCCATTCATTGGCATGATAGATCACCTGCTGCTTATCGTTAAGATAGTAGTGATAGAAGCTCTCCACTACGAGGGCGGCAGCATACGAGAACATCGAGGCCTCGTCATAGTCGCCATAGGCGTGCAGCGAGTCCACACTGTAGTGTTCCCACAGCCAACCGTAGATTTCATTCTTCTTCTCAAAATATGGAACAAAGTCAACCAGGATGGCGATGGGTTCACCAGGAACCGTCCAACGCCCTACCCTCACCTGAAGGCCATTCTCCTTGGTCTCCCTTTGCCAATCGGCAAAGAGAGTCTGATCCTCTCTGAAATAGGGGCTCTCCTTCTTCGAATAGTTACCGTCCTCCCGTTTCCACAAACCTGGACCGATAAAGATCACCTGATCGTGATGTGCCTCCTGCAGGGTCTTGGCACGCGTCGAAAGGACTGTATAGATTCCACCTACTTTGTTACAAACTTCCCAACTCGATTCAAAGATATAGTCGGGCTTCAAAAGCTTTTTTACCATCGTTATAATTATAAACGCTGCAAAGGTACTTAAAAAAATCTAAAAACTCCCTTGTTTTTCCAACTATTTTTCCCCGTTTTTGTGTTTTATTGATTTAGATTTGGTATCTTTGTCGGCAAAATTCATCGGTATGAGAAGAATCAGTTTTTCAATTCTTGCTTTTTTCATGGCTATCGGTGCCATTGCAGAGCAGAAAGACAGTACGACATTTCGCGCGTACCTTTATAATAATGAGTATGAAGTCTATCTGAACATCAACCTCTACGACGAGGACATCAAGATACCTGGTCAGGAGCTCTATGGCACGCTGCCGGGCTATCTCGGCAAGAAGAACAATTCTTTCTGCTGGGTCATCACGTCAGCCAGTATCAAGGACAAGAAGACCGCCACGTTGAATCTCATCAACGACTATGGTTCTGAGGATCTTACCGCTACCCTCACCCAGAAGAACGACTCCATTTACATCCTCAGGCAGGAAAGCGGTTCTACCCTCAAAGTGCCCAAGAACAGTAAATGGCAGAAGATCCCCAAGACCATAGAACTCAAACGAAGGAAATAAAAAACAGGTGCCATCACGAATGACGGCACCTGTTTTATTTTTGAAGGATTTGTTTACTTCACCTTCTTACTTGACCTTGAGCCTACAGCTCCAAGTTACTTGCGTTCGGAAGAACAAATGCATTTGCTCTTCACTCACTTACTTAACTTTCTCCACGATGGCCTTGAAAGCCTCGGGATTGTTCATGGCGAGGTCAGCGAGCACCTTGCGGTTGATCTCGATACCAGCCTTGGTGAGCTTGCCCATCAGGACAGAATAGCTCATGCCTTCCAGACGAGCGGCAGCATTGATACGCTGAATCCACAGGCTGCGGAATACGCGCTTCTTGTTACGACGATCGCGGTAAGCATAGGTCAGACCCTTCTCCCAGGTATTCTTTGCTACTGTCCAAACATTCTTACGGGCTCCAAAGTAGCCACGGGTAAGCTTCAAAATTCTCTTACGCTTTGCTCTTGATGCAACGTGATTTACAC
>JAEETD010000113.1 GCA_016290175.1 Prevotella sp.
GCGTACAACTCAACGGTGCAAGGATCCCGGCCATCAGTGGTAAGTTCTCGCCAGAGCTGACGCGACTCGTCACTTCCTGTCTGGCAGCAGAGACCTGGAATCGTCCGACGGCTGCACAGATTCATGAATACGCAGCGGCCTTCATCAAGAAGCAGACCCTCCCACCGCTTACCGTAGTACAGGAACCATCGAAGCCAACACCCGTTGAGCCCGAGCCCGTTGCAACACCCCGACCTGTCATAACACCACAACCATCCCCCACCCCATATCGGGCATCGAATTATTCACACCATAGCGATGCCAGACCATCCGTTCCGCAGCAGAGTTCTCTTTCCCTGAAGTCGCCGACTGTCAAGAGAGGTCTTCTGATAGCTGCGGGAATCATTGCCGCCATTCTGTTGATAACAGGCGGTGTCAAGCTCTTTGCCACGTTCAGCGAGGAAGATGATTTCTACTCATGCAGGACCAAGCAAGACTATGAGCGCTTTATCAAGGAGCACCCGTCTTCTTCATTTGTTGAGACAGCCCGCCAGCGCATTGCCACGCTGACTCCATCGTCTGATGCGCCAACCGAAGCACCAAGTCAGCAACAACCATCCCCCAACAATCAACAAACAACCAACACCCATCACCCATCACCCAACAACCAACAACCATCCCCCAACACCCAGACCCCATCAGACATCATCGATTTCGAGGAATCCGACAATAAGACCCAGCCAGCCAGCAAACAGACAAAGGCACCTGCTGCGAACCAGCAGACAGACGACGACCGTGCCTTCTACCGCTGCGTAAGCAAAGAAGATTATCACGCCTACCTTACCAACTATCCTAATGGCAAACATCGTCAGGCGGCAGAAGCCCGTCTGACCGATCTGCTCAATGCAACGAATGCCAACCAACTGAATCTCAACAAGACCACTCCTGAAAGACAGGACATCAACAATACCAATCCCAATCCTCGCACGCCTATGTCCCAACCCGGTATGTACCGGCGGGGAGGTCCTGGTCCCGGCGCAGGCCGTGGTCCCGGTTCCGGTCCTAGCCGCACGCCAGGCCAAGGACCGAGCCGAGGTCCAAATCGTGGTACCGGCTCCCGACATTTCAGATAAACTGTCTTCCTATTCTTTGCAAAACTACTAATGATATAAAAATGGAACTATTTGACAATAGATACGAGAAGTTATCACCGCCGATCGGACGAGGAGCATTCGCAGAGGTGTGGCAAGCGATAGATACTCAGACGGGAGTCACGCTGGCTCTCAAGATTTTCACGACCGACAAGAACATGGACGAGGATGGCATGAAGATGCTGACCCGTGAGTTTGCACTGATGATCGACGCCGACCATCGTAACCTGTTGCGTCCTCTCTACTTCGGCATCAGTAATGATGACAACCGTCAGCCCTATCTGACCATGCCTTTCTGCAAAAGTGGCAACATCAACAAGATGATAGGCAATATGACAGAGCGCGAGGCTTGGAAACTCATTCGCGACACAGCCAGTGCATTGACCTATCTCCATGCCATGAACCCGCCAATAATCCATCAGGACATCAAACCTGCCAATATCCTTATAGGCAATGACGGTTACTACAAACTCTCCGACTTCGGCGTGAGCATCCGAGCGAAGTCCACGCTCAGCAGCATGGCTGCCAGCGAGATGGCTTTCAGTTCTGCCGGTACGATCTCCTACATGGCACCCGAGAAATTCTCACGCGACACACGTCCCATCATGGCCAATGACATCTGGTCGCTGGGAGCCATGGTGTACGAAATGATTGAAGGTGACCTACCCTTCGGCAACGATGGTGGACTGTTGCAGAAGAAAGGTGCCGACATCCCCTTGATACATGGTGATTACTCACAACGGCTCATGCAGACATTGGACGACTGTCTGAACCCAGAGCCATGGAATCGTCCTATGGCCAGCAAGTTGGAGGAAATAGCCATCGATGCGCTGTCGAAAGCCCCTACTGTTAAGATGGACGTGACACCGACGCCCACGCCCAAACCGATTCCCCAACCAGAACCGACTCCTAAGCCAGAACCGGCACCCACGCCCAAACCGATTCCCCAACCAGAACCGACACCCTCACCCGAACCGGCATCTCCGACGGAACCAATCCACAGCGGTGGTTCCAAGAAGAATATTATCATAGCGGCCATTATCGCCTTATTATTGATTATCGGTATTGGCATCTATTTCCTGCAGAAACCCTCTCCGACGGAACCAGCCATCGAGGTTACGAACCCGGAACCACCTGCTACAGAGGAAATCACGACTCCGGTGCAGGAAATGGCAGAACCTCCAATCGAGGATGCACAAGAACCACTGCAGGAGCCGAAGAAACAAGAGCCTCCAACAGAGACTGCTCTCGTTCAGAAAACAGAGTCAGCCCCTGTTAAGAAGGCAGAGGATAAACCTGTTCAGGCCTCTCAGCCAAAAACAGAGCCCGTGACTGCTCCGAAGAAGGAACAGGCTGAGAAAACGCCCGCCGCCGAGAGCAAACCGAAGAAAGGCAATCTCTCTTATGGCCAGTGGAGCGGTAAGGTTAGCGGAGGAAAGCCCACAGGTTTCGGATCGCTGACCTTCACGTCATCGGCATCTATCCACTGCACCAACGGGAAAGTGATTTCACCGCAGGCTGGCGATAAGATCAACAACGCAGAGTTCGACGATAACGGATATCTGTATCAAGGAACCTGGATAAAGAGTGATGGACAGACTAAGAATATTATGCCTTGACAGACAGGTGAGACAGATGCTGTGCATCTTCTTGCTGTTGGCAGTATCGCAAGGTATTGCCGGCAGGGATTATCGCACGTCAATCCTCCGCCAGGCAGCTGAGAAATTAGGTATTGAGCAGCAGATCGATAAAGCCCCCGAAGGAAAAACAAGCGGGATCGCCACGTCCTCAGGCCCGAAGGTTGCCGTTCGCATTGACACGCATGGGACAGTAGAGCATATCGGTCTGCCATTGTTCAGTACTGTCATGCGGAAAGAGACACCGTCGCCTGTATATGACTGTCTGGAATCAGCCCTTCTCGACCGTTGCGTGCTTCTCACGGAAAACGACCTTCTGCTGCAGAAGATACAATTCTACAAAGGTTCCTGGAAGACCCTTTTCGACATTCTGCCCAGCGATGCGTGCAGTATTACGATACAAGACAAGAAGTATTACCAAGTGGTATGGAGCAGGAATGGAGGCGAAATAGCCAACGTAGTCGTTCCTATCGACTACGAACTGCTCAGCGTCTGTTCCCGTCGTGAGCTTGAGAAGAATTTCGTGCAATACATGGCACGCTATCAGGCTGATTCCAAGTCCGCACTTCCTAAAGAGACCGACCCGCAATTAGCCAAGGCAGCCATGCAGTTGGAAATGCAGCTTAGCAGTTATGAGCGTCAGACCGTCAGCGTCCCTCTACGTCAGTGGATTTCGTATTGCGAAAGTCAGGGATGCACCACCAGCATCAAGTATGTCGATTCCGACGAGGCAATCGTCAAGGCTTATGTGCTGGAACAGAATGACGCGATGGGCTATCATCATCTGCTGGAACTGAACTGGCAGACGGAAGAGCTGGATTCTCCCAGCCCTCAGGTGAAAGGCAAGGCACTATTGTTTATTCCAAATAATGATAAGATATGAGACGACTATTGACATCTATATTGTTTATAACCTGTCTGGCCCTGTCTTCATGGGCTCAGCAAAAGGTAGAGTTCGGCATTATCGACGGACTGTCTGATCAGCAGTTGAAGACGCGGGTGGAGAACAACATCTCGCAGTTCCTCACAGAAGTCACCCGCGCAGGAACTGAGGGCAGAAGCCTGCAGCTGAACGGAATCAGCATCACCGACAATGCCGTTCATTCCCTGTCGCTCCTTTGGCAGAACCTCCATTTCGTATGCTCCGACAGTAAGATGCAGGAACATTGCAACACAACGGTCAACGGCTATCAGCTGCGCAACATAGACATCAAGGTAATTCCCGTCATCGAGGACTACGACGGAGAGTTGGAGCGTCAGCTCACGATCAGCCTCAGCCACACAGGCGAGATTACGGGAGCCCGCATGGCGATGGCCAGCCACGTCTATACCAACATCATCAAGAACGGAGATGCGGTGGATATGGCCCGACGCGAGGAAATCCTGAAATTCGTAGAGGACTTCCGCAGCCATTACGACGAGAAGGATATCGAAGCCCTCAACCAGGTGTTCAGCGACGACGCCCTCATCATCACCGGCTCTGTCGTGATGAAACGCGACAACCGGGGCGACAAGCCCCAGATGCGCCCGGAGATCGTTTACCGCACACAGAACAAGCAGCAGTATCTGACGAGGCTGAAGCAGACATTCAGAAACAACAAATATATCAAGGTTACCTTCAGTGATCCCGAGGTAGTTCGTTCCAAGAAGAACCCCAACTTCTTCGGTGTAACCCTCCATCAGCACTGGAAATCAGATCGTTACGAAGACGACGGCTATGTGTTCCTGCTCTGGGAATTCCACGAGAACAACGAGCCCCCGATCATCCATGTCCGTACATGGCAGCCTGACAAGCTGGCGGGTGCGCCCCTCCCCCAAGACAAGATCATCAATATCCTTGACTTCGAGATTCCCCCGAAGAAGCGTTCATTATAAAGAAACAGACAATAACTAAAAAATAGAAAAGGTATGAAACATCGTATTCAACTATCATTATTCGTGCTGCTGCTCTCGGCTACGGCCTTCGCTCAGCAGATTACAGTGAAGAACTTCGGACAGGCCACGCAGTTTATTGCTGCCAGCGACCAGATCCGTGACTGGGACAACGAGCTTTGTGCGCTCGTCAAGATACAAGGCGCGAAGATTGACAGCGTCTCCGGAGCCTTCGAAGTCAGGAAGCTTGGCTCTGAGGTTTGGGTCTATATGACCGACGGCGACCGCAAACTCACTATCCACAAGGATGGCTATGAGCCAAAGGATATCGTCTTCAAGGATTACGGTGTTGACAATGTGAAGAGCAACAAGGTCTACCTGATGACCATCTTTGCTCCGGAACTCACCAAGCAGAAGTTCTTCGTCGGATTATTCGGCGGTGCCAATTTCACCACTTCAGGTCTGAAGGCCGATTATGCCGGCTCTGCCGACTGGGTGTTCGGCTTCAATGTCGGAGCGAGTGCCTACTACATGTTCAGTGATATGATCGGAGCATCGGTAGGACTGTTCTTTGCCCAGAAAGGATACAAGTATTCCATTGATAACGCCGTACAGACCATTGTGGATGAAAAAGGAGAATTCCAGTTCCTCGATATTCCTGTACAGGCACTGCTTCACTTCGACCTGTCTGATGCAGTAGCCATGCAGATTCTCGCTGGTCCCTGCTTCAGTCTTAACATTGGCGGAAAGGCCACCTGTAACAATCCGTATTTAAG
>JAEETD010000041.1 GCA_016290175.1 Prevotella sp.
AAACAGATCGACGTCGAAGCCTTCATCAAACGAAGTGTGAAAGAAGTTGAGGTCTGCTCCGACACCAATCATTGTCCAGAAGTGCTGATAGGAAAGATCAGCCGAGAACCCGCCTTTGTTTTTGTATTCATGCCTGTCTGTTACTATCTTGGATGAAACGATTCCGTAACCGACATTCGCATTAAAGATGTTCTTTGGATTATTGGTTGCCCGCTCATAACGGGAAATCTGCTCTCTTGCCATATTGGCCAGTTCTGTATCATTATTCAGCTCAGCTTTCTGAATGGCACTTACCGCATCTATGTTTACCAGCGAGTCTGGCAGCAGAAGCATACTGCCCCAGATGCGATGACAGGTGGAAGACCATACGCTCGGCTCCTTATGCTGATCAATACGCAAGGCATTTCCACCGCTTTCAGCAGTCTTTTTCACTGCCAACGAGAGCATATTGCCATAGAGGCATTTATAGGATGGCGTTAGACCGCCATCGGTCACTTTCACCGTTCCGATGACCTTTGCTTCTGCAGGTACCTGCTCTCCCAATTCATACACCATCACAGAATCTGCCGGTCGGGCAGGATAATGTTCTGTTAATTCTGCTATGACTCTCGGAGCGCTCTGGCATCCTGTTATTGCCAATGCCATCGTTACCATCGTCAGCATAGCGAACATGCGCGAAATACTACTTTTTTTCATACACCTTTATTTATTTGAAGTACACAGTAGGGGCTGATTTACTCTGGAAGCGTCTTGAAACTCTTGACACGAGAACTGAACCAATCGCCATAACCAAAACTAAGAACACACAATGCCTCAGCACTGTAATAGTAGGTGGTGTTTGGTTGCAGATCGATGAGATTTGCCGTCAGATGGTCACCATTGAGCCTTGCTGTTGCCGATCTGATCAGATTGTTCTTGTCCTGACCGAAATATACAAAAGCAATGCTCTGGGGCTCTTCGAAAGCATAGGGAGAAAGCGTGCAGTTGACGACAGCTGAGTTAGCGGTAATATCTGTGGCATCGTCCAACAGGATGTAATCGCCAGGATTCTGGGTTTCGAATTCCTTCTTCTCGCTTTGAACGATCGTGCTTCCATCTTGCACGACGGAAATCCAACACTCGTAACGATGGTTCGGGTTAAGATTCTGTACCACAGCCGTAAGACTGTTTCCGTCAACGTTCATAATGACCTTGTCTCCATTTTTGTAAAGGACATCAATCTGAGAATAGTTGAAGAGGTATTGGATGCCTTTTGCCGATTCTGGAAACGTTGTGTGACCAGTTACTTCAGCCACGATGAACTTAGCATTGACAGTATCGATAGCCAGCAATCCGTCTATGCTTTCAGTGGTGAAACTCTTCACAGGACCGAACTGACAGACTGCATAATCCTTGCTGGCCGTGTAAGCACAGTAGTAATACGTTTGTCCTGATTCCAGGTTGTCAGCGGAAACTGTAACGGGTTCGCTGGTATATCCTATTTCCTGGAACACGATTCCTGTCCAGTCATTGACATTGTTTTGTGGCTTTGAGAAAAGATCCTTGTTCGTAGCGTAGGCCACACCAAAGATAAAGCCTTCAGACAATAATGCTGATGCCGCCTCATTAGAGCGGATGGTGAAGGAAGCTTTGGTGAAGGAGATGTCGGTAGGATCGTCGACATTGCAGGCGAGCTGCAAAGCAGGTGTCGTAAACGACTGTCTCTCCCCGTACAGTTTCATGGTACCCATGTCGATAAATGCACGGTAGTAATATTTCGTGCCGGGACTAAGGCCATAAAGAGTCACTTCCATGCGATTGCCCTGGATTCCTCGGGCGTAAACGGGGTATACACTTCCATCATAGAACTCCTCTATGAGCGAAATCTCTATTCCCAGACTTAGTGGGGTATTTTGGGTACCGTATTCTGATGGTATTCTTTCAGGATAAAACTCTCCTGCCAATACAACAGACGTAAGGCCTACGGACAATGGCTGACTGGTGACAATAAAGTTTCCATCGTTCACCTTGTCGCTGTCATCATCGTCGTTACATGATGTCATGAATCCAAGTGCCAATATGGCGATAAGCCAGATCTTATTCATATTCATACTTTCTTTGTAATTTAAAGATGGAATTTATAACCTAATGTGATACTGAGGTACTGATTCCGGGCCGTATCAGGATTGTCGGTCTTGTCAATCTGTGTCAGGCCGAAGTAATATCGGGCATCCAGAAAGATACTCTTATATTCATACGACAGACCTATCGGAAGGCCAAAGTCGATGGATTTACAGACATCAGACAGCTCAGTGCTATAGTTCATTATCTGATTGGGGGCCCGGCCGTCACTGATGGTAAAAGAACTACTTGGAAAAGAATTCGTATTCAGCATGACAATCATTCCTTTCGTCGACATTTTATCACTTGCCAGTATACCGACCTGAAAACCGACCTTATACGTCAGACCTTTGATGGCCGGGATATTGAAATTGGCCAACAGTGGCAGGTTCAGATAGCTGCAGTTCAGTTTGCCGTCCATACTTGTCGAAGTCATCCATGTGTCACCGTTTTCATCTATCACCACCCCATCCAGTCTACCGTCAACTTTCGCTCCTTCCTGAGAATAGATGAGTCCTAACGACAATCCAAGAATAGGATTAAAGTCATATTCAAATTCAGCTCCGCCTGTAAATCCTACCTTCATGCTATAGATGTCTGCAGTAGCGTTGCCAAAACCTGAAAAGTTCACGCCTGCCATTGGCTTGATGGATAACCTACCAGTTTGGTTCTGAGCCATCAGGTCTGCCGTCCAGCAGGCAATGGCCATCAGTATAAATAGTTTCTTCATTTTTTTATATGCTGTTTTTTGCAAAAATCATGCAAAGGTACGAACTATCTCTGACACTCCCAAATATTTCTGTGAAATTTTACACAGTAGGGTCGGTTCTTGCGTCCCTGCGGTAGCTAGCGGCAAGCCGATTACCTACTGTGTAATTTTCTACTCTACTTCTTCAGAACCATAGCTGACGGCGAAGGCAATGGGGTGAGATTCCGTTTCAACTCTTCTGACCAGCTTTCCTTCAACGGAGTATATATTGACATATCCGCTGTTACCATCTTTCCCGTTGCAAGCCACATATACACGCCTGTCGATTTCATCGAATCCCATGGCAGAAGGATTCTCCAGACCGTCGGCGTCGAATGTTCCAGAGCTTTGAGTGTCCGTATCATAATAACCGAATGTAACGGGTGTTTCGGGAATCGTTTTAGGCGCATTGACCACAAACAACCGTCCGTTTACCCGCGTAAATAGCGTGGCATCCATAACATTTACGATCTCTCCTCTTCTCATACTTCTGACACCGGTCTGAATCTGGTTGCCGTCCTTGTCAACCGTTCCTTTGTCAAGATAGTATTGGCCACCATTTATCAAAAGAATGTCTGTGGGACAAATCAAAAGGTCGGATGTCACTCTGTTCAGTGAGGGAAAACTGAGCATTTCTATGAAGCCAATGGATGCGTTCCCTCTGCCTCTATCAGAGTTTGCCACAATCAGTCCATTACTGAAAGCCATGCCTTCAGGGTAGGAACCTGCTTGTCTTATACCCTCTGCAGAGAATGTCCTATCATTTAGTTTCCCCACATAGCCGGCATCAAACGACACGTATATGCTTTGATTGGCGTGAAGCAGTCTGCGCGGGCCAACACCCTGTTCTCCCCAAACATCTTTCGTATCAATTCTTTTCACTGACAAGAATGATTTTCTATCAATAAACTCTATCCGATTGTCATTAGGATAGTTAATGCAGAGATAGTCCTCGACAAGAACGATGTCGCGTGGTTGTTTTTATAAATTAATATTCTTTCTTTTCAGCTCGCTGGCGCTCAGTGTCCTTTATGTCATGATGGATATGGCGGACCTTCTTGCCACCAAGGGAGTAGGTGGCGGTGAGGGCGATATAGTGCGCGTGATGGTTGGTGTGGCTGAGCTGACTCGTTTGGTCACTCTTGCTAGTATTTATCCAATTATTATTCATGGTTTCATCAGTGACAAACTGATGGAATGGATCATTGGCCACGAGGGAGAGCTTCAGACGATCATCCAGCATCGAATAGCGCAAGGCAAAGTAGAAATAGCCGTAGCTGTCGGTATTGGTGATGCCGGTATAGTCAGAGAACCAATGCTGATAGCGGGCATTCAGCAGAAGTGTATGCTGACGGTTCAGGTACCAGTCGATAGACAGGCCCAAACGCTCGCCCCATCCATAGAGATCTTGTATGCCCGACCACGTCGATTCAAAATCCTGATAGTAGGCTTCGCCCTCGGCTGCGGCAAGGAGACTGGGGATGAGTTGGTGCTGATAGCGGAGATAGAGTCCGGTCCGGTCGACTCTGCCTATATTCGCAGGAGATGAACTCACAACGACTTGATCTGAAACTGCAAGTATTGTGTTATAATCCACCATGTTACTGATATGATGATGATAGCCAGAGGCAAATAGTCCATGATGGTTATGATAGCTTAGTTCTATGTCGCTCGTCCGACTGGGCGTTAAGTTGGGACGACCCGTAAAATATTCAAAACCTGTCTTATAGATACAAAGCGGGTTGAGGTCATAGAAGTTAGGGCGTATGGTACTTGTTCCCCAACTGAGACCAATCTGATGCCCAATCTTCGGTTTGACAGAGAAACTGAACGACGGTAGCCAGTAGTTACGTGTAAAAAACCTGCCAAAAAAATTATAGTCGTCGCCGTATCTTGCTATGTTGTCATATCTGCTGTCTTTTTCTCTATCTATATCGATATGCTCATAACGGAGCCCCGCTTTGAAGGCACATTTGTCCCACTCATGATGAAGTGAAAGATAAGCCGCCTTTGTTTTCTCCTGATAATCAAAGTCATTCAAATTGAAAGAAAGAGTGTCATGAAGATGATTGTAATTTTTGGGTGTGTAGGATAAATGACCTTTATTGTTAATGCTTGTATAGGATGCACCAGCATCGATGGTCACAAAAAGGAACGGCAGCGACAAATCGAGTCTGCCAGACTGAATGTGATAGTCTACAGCGCTTTTCCATAAAACCTCTCTCGTTGGTTCCAAGTCTGAAGGGGCTTCGTACCAGACATGAGTCTTTGCATCGTCGTCCTTCTTGAAATTGTTATAGGTGAAGCTAAGCTTTTTCCCCTTTGAGTCGAGTCGCCAGTCGCAATAGGCGGTCAGACTCTTGTTTTGTGTATTGTCGTCGGGTTCCAGTTCTGCCTCAGACCATAATGAATAATTTACTAATGGTTTAAGCAAAGGGGATTGATATGTATAGGATAATCCACCTTTGCTTCTTTTCTCCGGCCAGAGGGCCTGCCATGATAGCATCGCCCCAAATTCCAGATTCTTAATGGGAAGACAGCGAAGCATCAGATTGGCTGTCATTTCCTTGTCTGTCTGTGTGGTACTGGTTTTCGAGACGCCCTTCATATAATCCTCATCCCATACATGAATACGGTAATTCGTCAGGTTATCTGTTGTCTGTGTCATACGTCCAGCCTGGGCATCTATTGTCATGTCGAACATCTTGGAGGCATAGCTGACAGAGGCGCTGCCTCGCTCGCTCCAATCGTCGCTATAGCCTGCTTCCGCGCTGATGTCGCCTCGCCAGCCGAGTGTCTGGTCGCGCCGCATCACGATGTTGATATAGCCTCCACCCATCTCCATCATGTCGCGACCCGATGGAATGGAAATCACCTCGATGCGCTCGATATCCTCAGAGCGCAGGGTCCATAGCTTCTGCAGGATGGCCTCGTTGCCCATCTCCGTGACACGGCCGTTGAGCATGAAGCGGGCCGGGCCCTTGCCAAGAATCATAGCGCGCCCTCCGGCCATGCTCACCATCGGCACACGACTGAGCAGTTCCTGGGCATTGAGCCCTCGGGCAAACTCATCGTTGCTCACAATATACTGTAGACGGTCTGTCTGACTGCGGATGACGGGCATTCGTCCGCTCACGGTGACGTTGTCCAGGTAATTGTTCTCCACCTGCATACGGATGGTGCCTGCATCGCCGATAGCCATCACCCGCTCGATGGGCTTGAAGCCCACACAACTGATTCTGACCCTCGCACGCTCTGCCCCACAGGGAATCACGAAGTCGCCGGCCTCATTGCTCACACCGCCACCAATATATACAGAATCGGTTGGGGGAAAGAGGGTGATGTTGGCGTAAGCAACGGGCTGGCGGTCTGGCCCAACGATCCGCCCCATGAGTTTTGTGCGGTCTTTCTGGATGCACTCCACGAGGATGTCACGTCCCTTGACTTTGATTCTGACGGGATAGAATCCGCAGACTTCGCGCACGGCATCGGGCAACGAGCGGCCCCGCTTCACGGTCTTGGTCACGGTGAAGTCCTCCAACTCGTCATAGACGAAGGATATGTCGTAATGCTTCGACGATTTGTCGAGTTCAATCAATGCCTCTGAGAGTGAGGTTCCTTGAAAAATGTGCTGTGCCTGAGTCAGGGTGCTGAAAGCACAGAATATGATTAGGTATAGGAAACGTTTCATGACTATTCTGCGATGATCTGGTTTTGGGTCTGGCGGATGCTGACCTTCTCAAAGCTGTTCAGGCGCTCTACCATCTGGCTCAGTGGGGCTGAGGTGTTCCACTTGGTATACAGGCGGATATGACGGGATTGCTCATTGCGGTAGTCCACTTCCAGATGGTAATGGTCTGCCAGCTCGTCGAGTATCTGTTGCAGTTCTGTATTCTCGAAGGTGCGGATGGTGTCGGATTCGGAGAGTGGGGTGTTGGGTGATGGGTATCGGGTGTTGGCTGATACTACAGCGTCCTGACTCCCGACAGCTGGATCCTGACTCCTCATGATTTGCACGGCTGCGAAGGTGATGCCCGACAGCAACAGGATGCCGACGAACATGGCGGCGATCTTCCAGAGTCGTCTGGCTTTGTCGCGCTTGGTATTCCGAAGGGTAAAGCCTTCTTCAGCCTTCACCATCAGCTCATAATATGCCCGCATGTCGGGGTCGCTCATCAGTTGTTGCAGCTCCTCGTCCGTATAGTCCTGCGGACGCTCTGTCATTCTGAGCAGTTGTTCGATATCTTTCATATGCTTGTAGGATTAAATTTCTCTTTCAGTTTTGTGAGGGCTTTGGCCAGGTGTTTGTAAACGGTTCTTTCGCTGATGCCGAGCCGTCCGGCTATCTCCTGGTATCGCAGTCCCTCGTCGAAACGCAACCGGAACACGCACCACGTCTGCTTGGGAAAGACGCTTTCCGCATAGTCGATCATCTCTGTGAACCGTTCCCGCCCGCTGTCGACGGTTGTCATGCCGGGGTCAGAGAGTGTCAGTCTGCGTTCCATCTTTTCGCGAAGCGTCAGTCTGTGGATGCGGTCTATGCAGAGATTGCGGATGGCTGTCATCAGATAGCTCTCCTCATGCCCTTCAGGCAGTTTCATCGAGCCTTCCGCTATTCTGGCGAACACATCGCTCACAGCATCACTGGCATCGTTGTCGTCCTTCAGCATCTGCCTTGCCTTCGCCAACAACCGCTGATAGCTGCCGATATATAATTCTTCTATTTCCGTCTTTTCTTTGCTCATTCTATATATATAACGAATAAGCAGCCCGTTTTCCTACCCCCAAAGCCAAAAAATTAACCTAAAGATAACATTCAAATAACTTAAAGTTTTTGTAGTTAATCGTACCTTTGCAGCGTCTAAAGGACAAAGACGGAAATAAATCGTAAATAGTAAATTGTAAAATTGTAAATCATTTAGGGTTATGGAATCAATCATCACAGCAGCAACAGTACTCACGATGTACTTCAACGCAGTTAACAGCAACGACGCCAACTATATGTATAATGGCGAGATGGAAGACGGTGTGGTCAACAAGATCGAGGTGTATGCCCAGAACGACAAGAAGCAGATGGAGCAGAAGATGGAGTACTGCTACACCTATGACGAGCAGGGTCGTCTGCAGAACAAGGAGATGCTCTCTTGGAACGAGGCTACACAGCAATGGGTAAAGAGCAGTCGTCTTAGCTATAAATACTATAAGAACGGCTACAACGTGGAAGTAAGCTACTGGAACGCTGAGCAGCAGCAGTACGATCTGCCCACCGAGGTGACCCTCTATCGCTCGCAGGCACCCAACCTGACCACGGTGAAGACCTACAAGATGAACGATCAGAAGGATAATATGTTCCTCAGCAGCAGCATGGTGGTGATGGAGCCCCTTGACGACCGTCTGCTCGCAAAACAATAAGATTTCAACTCTCTCGTATATACATTTCCCCGGCCGTCTTGTCTCTTTTGCAAGGCGGCTTTTTGTTTTTAACCTAAAGATAACATAAGATTTGCATTGTGTTAGGAAAAAAGTCCGTATCTTTGCAGACGAAAATATTAATTGATCAAATCATAGAAAAATGAAACTCAGAAAACTTTTTGTGGCAGTCGCACTGCTCACCACCGGAATGGTTTCGGCTCAGCAACAGCAAATGCAGATGCCGGAGATCCCCGTAGACGACAGCGTCCGTATCGGTAAACTCGACAACGGCCTGACCTACTACCTTCGTCACAACAACACCCCCGAGAAGAAAGCCAACTTCTACATTGCCCAGCGCGTGGGTTCCATCCAGGAGGATGACTCGCAGCAGGGTCTGGCACACTTCCTCGAGCACATGGCCTTCAACGGCTCGGAGCACTTCCCCACAGGTACGATGACCGAGTATCTGCAGTCGATTGGCGTGCAGTATGGCCGCAGCCTCAATGCCTACACATCGATCGACCGTACGGTGTATTACATTGCAGATGTGAGCACCGAGCGCCAGAGCGCCCTCGACTCATGTGTCCTGGTGCTGCGCGACTGGTCGAGCGGCATCACCGCCACTCCCGAGGAGATTGAGAAGGAGCGCGACGTAATCCACAACGAGTACCGTATGCGCAACACTCCCAGCCAACGTATGATCGAGCGCGCCCTCCCCACCCTGTTCCAGGGTTCGAAGTACGGTTACCGTATGCCCATCGGTAAAATGGAGATCATCGACAATTTCAAGCCCGAGGAGCTGATTGCCTATTATAAGAAATGGTATCGTCCTGACAATCAGGCCATCATCATCGTGGGCGACATCAACGTCGACTATACCGAGGCGCTGATCAAGAAACTGTTCGGCGACATCGTGGTGCCTGCCGATGCTGCAAAGGTGATAGACGAGCCCGTGCCCGACAACGAAAAGGCCATCTATGTGGCCGAGAAGGACAAGGAGCAGCAGTATCCCGTGCTGATGCTCTCGATGAAGCGCGACCCCGTGCCTGCAGAGCTGAAGAAGACCGTTGCCTATCTTGTTCAGAACTACCTGAGCGATATGGTATGCTCGATGCTGAACAGCCGTTTCTCGGAGATTGCGGACCAGCCCGAATGTCCGTTTATCCAGGGACAAGCTCAGGACGGCAATTATCTGGGAATGTCGCGTACGAAAGATGCCTTTGAACTGGTAGGAGTGGCCAAGGAAGGCAAGGATATCGAGACGCTGCAGGCCGTGTACCGTGAGGCCAGGCGTGCCCGTGACTTCGGCTTCACTGCCACGGAATATGCCCGTGCGAAGGCCGACTACCTGAGCGGACTGGAGAAAATCTACACCAACCGTGACAAGCGTAAGAACAGCGCCTATTGCAGCGAGTATGTGGAGAACTTCCTCGAGAACGACCCCATTCCCTCTATCGAAACCCTCTATCAGACAATGACGGCCCTTGCAGGACAGTTGCCCGTGGAACTTGTGAACCAATATGCCCAGCAGCTGATTACCACAGACGACAAGAACCTCGTAGCTTACTACATGGAGCAGGAGAAGGAAGGCAAGACCTATGTCTCTACCGAGGCCATGAAGGCCGGTATCGAGGCTGTACGCGCAGAGACCCTCACCGCCTGGGTGGACAATGTGAAGCAGGAACCGCTCATCTCGCAGATGCCCGCCAAGGGAAAGATCGTGAAGGAGACGGAGAACAAGACCTTAGGCTATAAGGAGCTGACGCTTTCGAACGGTGCCCGCGTGATTCTGAAGAAGACCGACTTCAAGGATGACCAGGTGATGATGCAGGCCGAGGCCAAAGGTGGTATGTCGCTCTTCGGCAAGGAAGACATCATGAATCTGCAGGCAACCGATGCTGCCGTGATGTACAGCGGACTCGGCAATTTCCTGAGATCTGAGCTCGAGAAGGCCCTCGCTGGCAAACAGGCTTCCGTAGGCATCAGGGTGGCTGAGGACCGCCAGTATATCTCCGGACAGTCGACACCGAAGGATCTGGAGACACTCTTCCAGCTGTTCTACCTGACGATGACCAACATCAACAAGGACGAGAAGTCGATGGCTGCATTTGTCAACCAGATGCAGATGGTATTGAAAAACAAGAGCGTGAACCATACGTTGGTATACCAGGACTCTGTAGAGAGTGTACGCAATAGCGGTAACAAGCTCTTCAGGATTCCAGAGGCAGAGGATATCCAGAAATTCGATTACGACCGTACGCTGCAGATACTGAAACAGTTGTATGGCAACGGCGGACAGTTCATCTACACCATCATTGGTAACTTCGACGAACAGCAGGTGCGTGAATTCGTAGAGCAGTATATCGCTTCCATGCCTCAGGGCCAGGCTGTCAAGGCAAAGGATATCCGTACGTTCTTCAAGGGCAACCCCGTCTGTAACTTCACCCGTAAGATGGAGACACCTCAGGCACAGACCACAGAGATCTGGCTCAACAACCAGCTGCCTTATACGCTCGAGAACAAGGTCCTGATGAGTTTTGCCTCACAGATTCTGACGCGTATCTACGACCGTACCATCCGCGAGGAGGAAAGTGCTGCCTACAATGTGGGTGCACGTGGCATGATCAGCGTCAACGGCGACAAGCCTGTGTATATGCTCTCTGCCCAGGCTCCAACGAATCCCGACAAGCAGAAGATTGCCCGCGACCTGATGCTGAAGTATCTGAAGGAGGCCACGGAGAAGATCGGCGATACCGACCTGAACACGGTGAGGGAGATTCTGCTGAAGCAGGCTGAGGACAACAACCGCGAGAACGGTCACTGGATGGATGTACTGACAGAATGGACCGCTGAGGGTGTTGACCTGCAGACGAACTATGTGGAGACGGTGAAGGCCGTAACCAACCAGAAGGTGCAGGACTTCATCAAGCAGATAATCAATGCCGGCAACCATGCTTCGATCGTCATGATGCCGGAGAAGTGAGAAGTGAATAGTAAATAGTTAAATCGGCAATTTCAGAAGGAATCGTGCTCCCGCGTTGTAATGCGTGTCGAGCACGATTTCTCCATTTAGGAGGGTCGCCAAGCGACGGCAGAGCGGCAAGCCAAGGCCTAAGCCCTCGCAGAAATCATCGACCTTCATGAACGGTTCGAAAATACGCTCCTGATCCTCGGGAGCAATGCCACAACCCGTATCAGCCACATAGAACGCCATGAAGCGGCTGTTGATCTTCTGACAACCGATGGTGATGGTGCCCTCAGTCGTGAACTTATCCGCATTGTGGAGCAACTCGCTCAGAATCTTCAAAACGGTATTCTTATCCGTCGTCAACCGGATGTCACGCTCGGCGGTTTCGATGTTCACGATGACATCATCGCTCTGCTTAAACAGCACATTACTCACTGCCTCATGACAGAGTGTATTGGCAGTAACCAGGTCTTCGCGCGGAATCTCCTTCACCTTGTCGAGAGCCGAAGTCATCGACCAGTTCTCGATGATATTGGAGATGATATAGCTGTTGCGCTGCATATCCCTCGACAGCTGCAGCCGTTCCTCCTCGCTCATCTGCCGATGGCTTTCGCGAAGGATCTGTGCAAAACCGCTGACGATGTTCAAGGGGGTTCGGATCTGGTGAGACATATCCTGAATAAAGGCCGACTTTCGCTTGTCGGAAGCCTCCGCCATGCCCTTGGCTACGCCCAGCTCCACGTTACGCTGCTCTGATTCCGCCTTCATGCGCTCCAAGTTGGCCACATAGTCGGCCAGCGAGGCCTGCATCTGTGAGAAGCTGTTCTGTAACTGTCCGATATCATCCTTACGACGCGTCTGTGGAATGGGCGTATCGAAATGTCCGCTGGCCATGTCTTCGGTCTTGGCAGCGAGCATCTGGAGACGTGTGACATTGCTCCTGATGACAAAATAGCAGAATCCCCACAACAACAACAGTCCGAAGATGACAATGGTGATGACGATGTAGATGAGCTGGTAATAGCCTTTGAAGATATCACTCTTGGGGCAGACGGTAGTGACGGTCCAATCGGTATGAGGCAATGGGGCGTCGAGCACAATACTGTGTTTATAGTCGATGTCTGTCCCTTGTGTCTCGCCCCTGCTGGAGGCGATAACATTGCCTCGGCTGTCGGAGAGAAGGAAATAACTGTCGGGATAGAGCTGTTCCTTGGAAAGTGCCTGCGAGAGCTTCTGTAAGGAGATGTCGGTAGAGATGACACCGATACGCTCCCCGTCGTCGATGACCAAAGGCTTGCAATACGACACGAGGAGTCCCCGGTTGTTGCCTGTGAAGTCATTGCTATCGGCAAAGGGGTCTATCCAGCAGGCCCTGCCACGTATCATGGGAATGCTATACCAATCCATACCAAAGTAGAAATAACTCTCGTTGCCCTCCTGCTCCGTCTCAATATGATTCTCATCCTGCCTCGACGAATAGGCAGAGAAGTATTTACCCTGATCCTTGAAGAAATTGCGCTCCATTGCGATACTGCAACCGTCGAGCAGGGGATGCAGTTCCACGATGTTGCGGGAGAGCTGTAACAGAGCATCGGGTTGGAGATTCTCCAGCACCTGCCACTCGGTATTATGAGTAGCCACCTCCACCTCGCTGAGCACTCCTGTGATGTGCTGCGTGACATTATTGAGCACCTGTGTAGCCTGGGCAATGGCGGCTTCTCTGGTAGCGTTACGCGAGCGATGGAAGAGTTCACCGATAGCCACGATGAACACCACGGTGGCGATGGCTACGATCATCAGACTGAGACGTAGCGCAAACGAACGACGTATATGTTGGAAAATGATGTTCATTAGGCGTCGCGTAACAATTGATTCAACATCTCGCCAACCTGATTGGCATCGTTCTCGATCTTATCGACCATGGCATCCATATAGTCGTCGGTCATCTCCTGGTATTCCTCACAGATGGTGCGGGAGGCAGCTGCGATATCAGCCACAGGAGCCGACATGTCCTTGGTCATCTTATGGAGTACTGCATTTCTGACGCGTTCCTCTTCTTTTGCATGCTCATAGGCCTGCTGGAGCTCTGCATGGCGCGCTTCGAGCACCGCCGACTGCTGACGCACCTCACTGACATAACTGCCTAAGGATTTCTGCATGGCCTTGAACCGTCGTTGCAGACGCCCTATCTCATCCTGGCGGGTGCTGTCGGGAATGTCGCCTGTAAACTCATGCTGCATCATCTGGTGAGTGGAGTCCACCAATTGCTGCAGCGGACGGACACTGCGTGAGACGACATACCACGTGCTCAGCAGCAACAACAGCAGTCCGATGGCTGTGACCAACCTGACGGTACGCCGTAACTGATTAAAGGCGGCAAAGATATCGCTCTCCGGACAGACCATCGCCACGCTCCAACCCGTGTTCTTGAATGGTTTATAAAACACATGCAGCTGTTCACCATGATAGGTCATCGTGCGATAGCCGCTCTCACCGGCAATCATCGCCTCACCCAGGCTCTCGATGGTAGAGTCGGACTCCTGAAGTGAAGTGGTGAAGATGGTCTCGTAGAACTGTCGGGTGCTGTCAGGATGTACGAGGTAGGTGCCACCCTTGCCCAACAGGATGGTGTAGGAGTTGGGGAAAGGCCTGGTGGCTGAGATGGTGTCGGAGAACCAGTCGAGACAGATGTCGACGGAGAAGGTTCCTACGATCTTTCCCGCTTTGTCATGGATAGGCTGGCTATACGACGAAAAAATATCCTGTACCACGATACCCTCAGTGGCATCTTCCTGGAAAGGTTCTATCCAATAGGGACGATCGAGAAGTTTGGGTATCAGATACCAGTCCATTGTATGATACTCATAAGTCTCTGACCCCTCGTTCTCCGTCATGATACTGTCACCGTTGTTGTAGGAATAGGCAGAGAAATATTCGCCTTTATCCTTGTAATAGAAAGGCTCGAACGAGATGCTGCAGCCATTGAGTTCGGGGTTGTTCTCCAAAACCCGACGGCTATAATCGAACATCTTGTCTGGTTTATCCAGATTATTCTCGATGACTTTCAGCATATCGTTGGCAGCCACTTCCACCGCATGTAACGTGTTGTCGATATGCAGCACGGTGCCGTCGAGTGTCTGGCGGGCCTTGCCTAAGGTATCCATCCGGACATGATCGCGCGACTCTGTAAACATGATGGAAAGAGCCGCCAGGAAAATGGCGGTTACCACGAGCACCGTCCACACACTCAGACGGGCTGACAAAGATCGGCGATAGTCTTTCAGGCTCTTCATGGCACGGTCAGTTCTTCAAATGATACAGCACGTTTCAGGAGGCCACACTCGAGCAAGAGTCTGTTGGCTTTCTCCACCATATCACGACGCACACGGAACTCACGTTTCTTGCTGTCAGCATCGAGTTGAAGGTTCAGCACCTCTTGAAGCATGCGACGCTGCAAAGTGAGGTTTGTGACAGCATGGTCGCTACGCACATATTTCATCACAATCTCCAAAGCTTCCTCGGGATGGGCTGCTACCCATTCCCAGCCCTGCCGTGTGGCAGAGGCAAATTTCTGGCACACCTTGGTTTGATTCTGATAGTAACTACGCATCACATAGACGCCCTGCTCCTGGATATTGTAGCCATGCTCGCTGAAGCGATAGACACTCTCTTTACCCATCTTATAACCTGACTGCAACAATTGCAGGTACTCATTATAGCTCGTAGCCATCGTGGCGTCGATGGCACCAGAAAGGAAAAGATTGATATGACTGGTACAGCGGATGATGTCGTAGTTCAGCTTTTCCTTCTTGTTTATGATATAGGCCAGATAGTTTGGGTCGGCATTGAAAACAGCCATCTTCTTGCCTTTCATCTTCAGTGGGTCGTTATCCCTGCGCGAGATAAGAAGATTGCTGCTGTTCATCGAATCCTGGAAAATATTCACCAGGGGAATACCCTGTGAGATAAGATCCATGGCCGACATCAGTGAGAGCATGATGGCATCGGGCTGTTCATGCTGCAAAGTAATCTTAGGGGTCGTCGAGAGTGTAGGATGTGTTATCTCTATATCAAGGCCTACTGCCTTATAAAAGCCCTTCTCGTAGGCCACATAATAGCCCGCAAACTGCGCTTGGGCTGTCCATGACGTCATCAGCACCAACTTCTCTGCCTGCACCTTTGGGGGGCAGAACAACAGCACCACTGTCATGAGAATGAGCCTTACGGATAACGACATCGGCAGGTTGCTTATTAAGAAATTAAACAATGTTAACGGGACAAAGATACAAAAAAAAGTGAAAAGTGAAAAAAGAAAAATGAAAAATTTGCTGATGCACGTTAAAAAATATGCATTATGCATTATGAATTATGAATTATTTCGTATCTTCGCAGCCTAAAACCATTGTTTTTTTAATTATGACGCAAGAACAGAAATCCAACACAAAGGCTACGGGTAGGCGAGCTTTGCTCGGGAATGAAGTAATCCGTAATGAGAAGTTTGGTGGCGAACGACCTCTGTTTGCCACCCATGACCTCAGATTGGAAAATGTAACTATCACCGATGGTGAATCGGGCATCAAGCAATGTCAGAACATCGAGGCCTACGACTGCAAGTTCTATGGCAAATATCCCTGGTGGCATGTCGACGGTGCCAAGATTGACAACTGCTACTTTGCTTTAGGCTCCCGCTCTGCCATCTGGTATACAAACGATCTGGTGATGACCAACTCGCGTATCGACGGTCCGAAATTCTTCCGGGAGATGAAGAACCTGACGCTGGAGAATGTAGAGATTACCGATGCCGACGAAACCTTCTGGAAAGTGGACGGTATCCGAATCAAGAACGTAAAGCTGCATGGAGGCACTTATCCCTTCATGTTCTCACAGAATATCTATGTCGACGGGCTAGAGAGTGACTCGAAATATGTCTTCCAGTACTGCAAGAATGTGGAAGTACATAACGCAAAGATCCTGACAAAGGATTCGTTCTGGGAGTGTGAGAATGTGACAATCTACGACTCTACCCTCGATGGAGAGTATCTGGCATGGCATTCGAAAAACGTACGCTTGGTGAATTGTCATCTGGCTGGTGAACAGTTGCTCTGTTATACGGAGAATCTGGTGCTTGAGAACTGCACCATCGACCCGATGTGCGACCGTATGTTCGAGTATTCCACCGTCGAGGCAGATATTCGCGGACATATCGAGAATATCAAGAATCCGACTTCCGGTCACATCGTTGCCGACAGCATCGGCAGCATCACCATCGATGAAAATGTCCGCCAGCCGAATGACTGTATTATAGAGACAAGACAACAATTATTATAAACGACCACGAATTCATGGTAAATAAAGAAATAGAAGAATGTACGATTTCGATGAACTGGTAGAGCGACGCGGTACGGGATGTGTGAAATGGGATGAAAGCCCTAACCCTGATGTCATTCCCCTTTGGGTGGCGGATATGGATTTCAAGGCAGCTCCTGCCATCCAGGAGGCCATCCGGAAGCGTGCTGAGCATGGGGTGTTCGGCTATACAGCCGTAGGCGATGACTATTATGAGGCTATCATCTCGTGGTTCCAACGCCGTCACAACTGGACCATCCACCGTGAAGAAATCCTCTATACCACAGGCGTTGTACCAGCGATGAGTGTCGCCATCAAAGCTCTTACCATGCCAGGTGAGAAGGTGCTCATCCTCTCACCTGACTACAATTGCTTCTTCTCCTCTGTACGCAATAATGGTTGCGAGGTACTCGAGACTATTCTTAAACCTGTGAGGAACGGTTCTTCGTTCGAAGTGGATTTCGAGGATTTCGAATCGAAATGTGCTGATGAGAAAACCACCGTCTTCCTACTTTGCAATCCTCACAACCCCTGTGGACGTGTGTGGACCAAAGCGGAACTCGAACGCATGAACGATATCTGCATGAAACAGGGTGTAAAGGTGGTAAGCGATGAGATCCACTGCGAACTAGTCATGCCTGGTTATAAGTTCCAACCATTTGCAGCTGTCAGCGAAGCATGTCGTCAGAACAGTGTCATTCTGAATTCACCCTCCAAGTCGTTTAATATCGCAGGCCTTCAGGCTGCTAACATCATCTGTGCCCAACCGGAATGGAGCCGGCGCTTAGACCGGGCTATCAACATCAACGAGGTGTGCGATCTCAACCCCTTCGGTCCTGTGGCACTTATTGCCGCCTACAACGAGAGTGAGGACTGGCTTGATGCTCTCAATGCATATCTTTGGGGTAACTATCAGACGCTCTGCACCTTTGCAACAGAACATCTCCACCGCTGGAAAGTCTACCGTTTAGAGGGCACCTATCTTCCCTGGATCGACATCACCGCTACAGGTTTCTCTTCGCAAGATTATTGTGACCGTCTGCTTAGCGAGGCAAGGGTCTGGGTGAATCCAGGCACGATGTATGGACCTGTTTCCGGTGAAGGCTATATCCGCATGAACATCGCCTGTCCCCGCTCCCGACTTCTCGAAGCATTGGAGCGAATAGAAAAGGTAGAACCATCAAGTAATCCCCCCGCATAGCGGAGGGATTTTTTGTGTTTTATTTTGTTTTTCGCCCAAAAAGCACTACCTTTGCACCCAAAATAAGCGAGAGATGAAGAAATTATATATCGAAACATACGGTTGTCAGATGAATGTGGCCGACTCAGAGGTGGTGGCTTCAGTAATGCAGATGGCAGGCTACGATACTACCGATAACCTCGACGAAGCCGATGCCATATTCCTTAACACCTGTTCGGTGAGAGACAATGCCGAGCAGAAGATCTTTCACCGTTTGGATGCCCTGGCGGCTATTCGTCGCAAACGACAGTTGATCATCGGCGTCTTAGGCTGTATGGCAGAACGGGCACAACAGGATCTGTTAGACAACCACCACTGCGACCTCGTGGCAGGTCCTGATGCCTATCTGAGTCTGCCTGATCTGATTGCGCAGGCAGAGACAGGCCATAAGGCAATGAACATCGAGTTGTCGACGACAGAGACTTATAAGGACATCGTGCCCCAGCGCATCGGACTGGGCCATAAGCTCGGCGGATTCGTAAGTATCATGCGCGGTTGTAACAACTTCTGCCACTATTGCATCGTGCCCTATACAAGAGGACGCGAACGCAGCCGCGATGTGGAGAGCATCCTCAAAGAGGTGAGAGACCTGAGAGACCGCGGATTTAAGGAGGTGACGCTGCTGGGACAGAATGTGAATTCGTATTTAATTAAGAGTGAAGAACTAAGAACTAAGAGCTATGATTTCCCACAACTGCTGAGGATGGTGGCAGAGGAGGCTCCTGAGATGCGCATCCGTTTTACCACAAGTCACCCGAAGGATATGAGCGACGAGACCCTGAGGGTCATCGCTGATATGCCGAATGTGTGCAAGCATATCCATCTGCCTGTGCAGAGCGGAAGCGACCGTATCCTGAAGCTGATGAACAGGAAATATACCCGTGAGTGGTATCTGGACCGTGTGGCAGCGATCCGCAGGATCATCCCCGACTGTGGACTCTCTACGGACATCTTCGTAGGCTATCACTCCGAGACGGAAGAGGATCACCAGATGAGCCTCGACCTGATGCGGGAGGTGGGCTATGACTCGGCGTTTATGTTCAAGTATTCTGAGCGTCCTGGCACATACGCCTCGAAGTATCTGCCCGATGATGTGCCGGAGGAAGAGAAGATCCGCAGACTGAATGAACTGATAGCCCTGCAGACGGAAATCTCTGCCCAGCAGAACAAGAAAGACGAGGGCAAGACCTTCGATGTGCTCGTAGAGGGATTCTCGAAACGAAGTCGTGAGCAGCTCTGCGGACGGACAGAACAGAATAAGATGGTGGTATTCCCCAAGGCGGGCCATCATATCGGTGAAACGGTGCAGGTGAGGATCACTGGCTCTACCAGTGCCACGCTGCTTGGAGAAGTGAAAAGTGGAGAAGTGAAAAGCGAAAAGTGATTTATGAAGGAGTTTTTGAACGTACTGAAACGGTTTGTACCACCGTATAAGAAATACCTGGTGCTGTCGGTGATATTCAATATCCTCTCGGCAATATTGAACATCTTCTCGTTTGCAGCACTGATACCGATCCTGCAGATTCTCTTCCAGACGAGCGATGCAGAGACAGCCACCTCGTTGATGGCATGGGACTGGGGTAATATCCAGACGGTGCTGATGAACAACATGAACTACTATGTGAATGGTCTTATTGCCGAATGGGGACAGACCACCACACTGCTCTTCATAGGTTTGTTCCTCGCCGTGACCACCTTCCTGAAAACCGGTGCCTACTTCCTCTCTGCCGCCACCATCATCCCTATCCGAACAGGAGTGGTACGTGACATCCGCAATCAGGTGTATCAGAAGATCACCTCTTTGCCCCTCGGTTTCTTCTCGGAGGAACGCAAAGGCGACATCATTGCCCGTATGAGTGGCGATGTGCAGGAGATAGAGAACTCCATCATGTCATCGTTGGAGATGCTCTTCAAGAACCCTATCCTGATTATAAGTTACTTCGCAGCCCTGCTGTTCATCTCGTGGCAACTGACACTCTTCACCCTGACCATCGTACCCCTTATGGGATGGTTTATGGGCTGGGTAGGTCGTAAGCTGAAACAAGACTCCATCAAGGCGCAGGCTCTTTGGAGCGATACCATGAGTCAGGTGGAGGAGACACTCGGTGGTCTGCGTATCATCAAGGCATTCTGTGCCGAGGGGAAGATGAACCGCCGCTTTGATCAGATCAATACTGCCTACCGCAACGATATCATGCGAGTAAACATCCGTCAGTCGTCGGCACATCCCATGAGTGAGTTCCTGGGTACGATTATGATTGTCATCGTGCTGTGGTTCGGCGGTGTGCTCGTACTCAATAACCACACCCTTTCAGGTCCGATCTTCATCTATTACATGGTGATGCTCTACTCCATCATCAATCCGCTGAAGGACTTCTCAAAGGCTGGCTATAACATTCCCAAGGGTCTGGCATCGATGGAACGTGTCGACAAGATCCTGATGGCAGAGAATACCATCAAGGAGGTGGCACGTCCGAAGCGCCTGCCCAGCTTCGAGCACCAGATAGAGTTTAAGAATGTGAGCTTCCGCTACGGTGAGCAATGGATTCTGAAGGATATCAACCTGACGATTCCGAAGGGGAAGACCATTGCCATCGTAGGACAGAGTGGCAGCGGCAAATCGACACTCGTAGACCTGATTCCCCGCTACTATGATGTGCAGGAGGGTGAGGTACTCATTGACGGCATCAACGTGAAGGATCTGGGCATCAACGACCTCAGACAACTTATCGGTAATGTAAACCAGGAGGCGATCCTCTTCAACGACTCATTCCGCAACAATATCTCCTTTGGTGTGGATAATGCCACTGACGAACAGATTGAGGAGGCAGCCCGCATTGCCAATGCCTACGATTTCATCATGGCTTCGGAAGCTGAGTTTGACACAAACATCGGAGATCGTGGTGGAAGGTTGAGTGGAGGACAGCGTCAGCGTGTGAGCATCGCCAGGGCAATCCTGAAAAATCCGCCTATCCTGATTCTCGATGAGGCGACATCTGCTTTGGATACGGAGAGTGAGCGTCTGGTACAGGACGCTCTTGAACGGCTGATGAAGACCCGTACCACAGTGGCTATCGCCCATCGTCTCTCTACCATCAAGAATGCCGACGAGATCTGTGTGCTGCATGAAGGACGCATCGTGGAACGTGGCACGCATGATGAACTGTTGAATATCGACGGATATTATAAGAAACTGCATGAGATGCAGCAGGTGTAGAAAGTGAATAGTGAATAGTGGCTGCGCGATTAAAATATTTATGTAGGGTCTATCTGTGGACGGTGGTGGTGTTTATCATCGCAAAGGTGGTATTCATGCTCTGCTGTCGCGAGGGACATACGTTCGGCATAGGTGATATGTGGGATGTCATCTGTCACGGTCTGACACTCGATCTTTCCACAGCGCTCTATTTCCTGATACTCCCCTTCCTGTTGGTGATGATCAGTCTGTGGTGGACACACAAGGCATTCGGCAGAATCAGCACCATCTACTTTATCATCATCTCTATCGCCTTTGCCCTGGCTTTCGTGGCAGACACCAGCCTATACCCCTTCTGGAACTACAAACTCGATGCCTCCTGCCTGCAATACCTCGAAACCCCCACCGAGGCAACAGCCAGCGTATCGACAGGCTATCTCCTGGTGAGACTAGTCATACTGGTTCTTTTAGGATATCTTGTCTATCTAGGCTATCCTAGATTTAAGGCTGATCCATTACCAAGTAAGCATCGCATAGCAGGCCTCATCATTTCCCTGCTCTGCCTTCCCCTTATCTTTATCGGCATCCGCGGAGGTCTTCACGAATCCACCACGAACGTAGGACAAGTGTATTACTCTCAGAACCAATTTCTGAATCACTCGGCGGTGAATCCTGTGTTCAGTTTTCTGTCTTCCTTCGAGAAGACTGCCTATTATGTGCCCGACTATCAGTTCATGAGCGAGGCAGAAAGGACAAAGACAATGGAAGGTCTCTATTTCACAGACAGTACATCGCCTGATACCCTCTTGAATACCCTGCGACCCAATATCATCGTGATTCTTTTGGAGAGCTGCGGAGGCATCTTTACCGAGGACATCGGAAGACGCAGCGATATCATGCCCCATCTGAACCGTCTGACAAAAGAGGGTGTCTATTTCGCCAATTTCTATGCAAACTCCTATCGCACTGACCGCGGCACGCTCTGCACCTGGAGCGGCTATCCCTCATTCCCGCGTTCCTCTGTAATGAAGATGCCTGCCAAGACCCGATTATTACCAGGCATCGCACAGTCACTCCGACAGGAAGGTTATCATACCACCTACCTCTATGGCGGTGATATCAACTTCACCAATATGCGCAGCTATCTTGTGACCATAGGCTTCGAGCAACTACATTGGATGAAAGACTACACCACTCAGGAACAGAAGACCTCGGAATGGGGTGTGCGCGACGATATCACCTTCGCAACATTGGGGCAGATGGTGAAAACGCAACAAGGTCCATTCCTCATCGGCTACTCCACACTCAGCAGTCATGAGCCATGGGATGTGCCCACACACCGTCTGAACGATGAGATAGCCAATGCCTTCAATTATCTGGACGAATGCATCGGCAACTTTATCAATGAGATAAAACAGACCCCGCAATGGGATAATCTGCTGGTAATCATGCTGCCTGATCATGGGTTCTCACACTTCGGTGTAGGTGAGGAACACGAGATGCACGACCATGTGCCGATGCTCTGGTTGGGAGGAGCCCTGAAAGCCCCGCGACGCATCACACAATTGTGTAACCAGACAGACCTCCCTGCCACACTCTTAGGACAATTAGGCATTCCCCACGATGATTTCCGGTTCAGCCGCGATGTGATGAGCCAGAGCTATCGCTATCCCTTCGCCACACATACCTACAACAACGGCATCACGATGAAGGACAGCACAGGCTTTGCGGTATTCGACCTCAATGCCAATCGTATCATCGTGGATAAGAGCAGCAACAGCGAGGCACTCATCAAAAAGGGAAAGGCGATTCTGCAGACAGCAGCGAAGGATTTAAGGGAGTTAAAGGAACAATAGTTATGAGTACGAAACGATTCAGATATCTGGCGCCATTGACGGCGATGCTATGCAATCTGGGCATTGCATATATACTCTATTTCCTGGCAAGGATCATCTACCTGCTGGTGAACTATAGCTATTTCGGACAGGGCCTGAGTTCCTCTCATCTCATGGAGATGCTGAGAGGCGGATTGGTGTTCGATACCTCAGCCATCCTCGTGACCAACATCCCCTACATCGTCCTGATGCTCCTGCCCTGGCACAGGAAAGAGAACAACACCTACCAGCAGATCTGCAAGTGGGTCTTCATCGTCATCAATGGTCTGGCCCTTGCCATCAACCTCTGCGACAGCGTGTATTTCCGCTATACCATGCGCCGCACGACAACCACCGTTTTCAGTGAGTTCTCAAACGAAGGAAACCTCGGTTCTATCTTCCTCACAGAGACCCTCCATCATTGGTATCTCGTCATCGTTTTCGCCCTCCTCATCTGGGGCATATGGAAATTGTATGTCAAGACAGGCCTGGAATGGAAACGTCTGCGTCCCTGGCCCTATGCCCTCATAGTATTTCTCTCGTTGGTTGCCTTCGCCCCCTTCGTGGTGGCAGGTATCCGAGGAGGCTTTACCACCGCTGTAAGACCTATCACCATCTCCAATGCCAATCAATATGTAAACCGTCCTATCGAGGCTGCCCTGGTGCTGAATACGCCCTTCTCGCTCTATCGCACCATCGGCAAAGCGGTCTTTGTGGTGCCCGATTACTATCAGAATGAGCAGGAGATGGCGGCCATTTATAGCCCGGTGCACCATCCCAACGATTCTAGCTTTACTAAAAAAAACGTTGTCGTCCTTATCGTCGAGAGCTTCGGACGTGAATACATCGGTGCCCTGAACAAAACCCTCGAGAACGGTCAATACCGCGGCTACACCCCATACGTGGATTCTCTCATCGCAAAGAGTGTCACCTTCAGCCACACCTACTGCAACGGACGCAAGAGCATCGATGGCATGCCAAGCATCCTGTCGAGCATTCCGATGTTCGTAGAGCCTTTCTTCCTCACTCCTGCTTCGATGAACCATGTCAGTGGCATTGCCTCCATCCTCGCAGCAGAAGGGTATCAGACGGCTTTCTTCCACGGAGCCCAGCGCGGTTCGATGGGATTCCAGGCATTCTCTCGCGCCACAGGTTTCCAGGACTACTATGGACGTGAGGACTACGATGCAGATACCCGCTTCGGCGGTGACGAAGACTTCGATGGCATGTGGGCCATCTGGGATGAACCCTTCCTGCAATACTACGCCACGAAGATGTCGGAGATG
>JAEETD010000114.1 GCA_016290175.1 Prevotella sp.
GCCCGCAGTCATATCCTCGGCACGCAGGCCAACCTCTGGGCGGAGTATATGACCAACGAGCAGATGGTGGAGTATCAGGCGCTGCCCCGTATGTCGGCCCTCGCCGAGGTGCAATGGACGCAGCCCGGGCGTAAGGATTACAAAGCCTTCCTCCAGCGCCTCACCCGTTTCACCTCTCTCTTCGAATGCTATCATTACACTTACGCCAAGCATCTCTGGCCCGACCGTCAGATACCCAACCGGTGGCAGTTTTAATACTTTTGAGAATTTTGTACAACAAAAATATAAAACACCATGAAATTATTGTGAGATTCCGGCCTTACGGCACACTATGAACGACCCGTAATCTCGTCATCGACGACATTACGGGTCACTACCCACGACATTACGGCTCGTATTTCTTTACATTTGAGCCCCTCGAGAGGGGGCGGCCTAAGCGGGGGGCGAGCCTGAAATACGACTCATGGGACCTGTCCCCGTGGGTCGTTACCTGACGGCACGGATGCAACGGCCGCTGAAACGATTGCTGGAAAGTTTTCCGAAGGTCACGTCGATATTTGAGCCGTCGAATTCCAGACAGTATGACTTGTCGGGATAGAGCGTATAGAGAGTTGATGTCCAGTAGATGCCTTTGATGGCGCGGAACTGAACACCTTCATAGAAGCGGAAACCGGTAATGGGCAGGAAAATGGAATTGCCCGTCTTCTTTCCAGTGACCTTATAGCCGTTGATGCCATCCTTCGTGATCCATTCCCATTTGCATTTATCCGGGTCTGTCAACTCCTCGCACTCTTTAGCAGTGGGCATCCTCCATTCACCGCCCCAGTTGGCGCGGGCTGCATCGTCAGCGAGAACCAACTGAGTCCTTTTGTCGGTGTTGGAATACTTGATCAAGAATGAGGTATCTTTATGGCTCCATGAATAGGTTCCCCAAGAATAGTATTTCTTCGGTTTGACCTCACCCCATGCGAAGTAGGTGCCAAAGCCGGATTCCTTGGTTGCACCCACATTCATGTTTGCCCATTTCACACTAAGTCCTAAATCAACAGCCTCCACGTCATCGGGCGTTTTTGCCTCGTTGTCACTTCCGTTTACCTTAGCATAGCCGACCGCCCCAACGAACATGAGAGACAGCGCCATTAAAATAATCTTCTTCATATATAATTGTCCTACTCAAATCGTCTGCAAATTTAAGGCAAATTTCCGAAAGTTCCAAATAAAATACAAAAAAGTGTAACTCCATCGTCAATAATGGAATGTAGATTCATCGTGCGGGATGACTGTCGCGGTATTGTTTGGCGGTCATGCCGGTGATGCGCTTGAAGTAGCGGTAGAAGGATGTGGGTTCGGAGAATCCGAGCAAGTAGGCCGTTTCCTGAAGTGTCTGTGTGGCACGCGACTCAATGAGGCGTTTGGCCTGCGTCGTCACGTATTGTTCTATCCATTCGCCTGGTGAGAGACCATTGGTAGTTGCACGGACAACCTTGCTGAGATATTTCGGGGTAAGGTTCATTTGGTTGGCATAGAACTGCACCTCGCGTGACTCCCGATAGTGTTTCGCCACCAGGTCGCAGAAACGGTTGAAGAGCTCTGTGTGGCGTTTCTCAGCCCATTGCTTGTCCTGTTCGCGGCGGTAGTGATTGAGGAACTCATAGCCTACGGCCAGCTGCGCCAACAGGACCTGATAGCGGTGGGGCATTTCCTCATTGGTGTGGTTGGCGATGATGATGAGCTGGTCGACAATGTCCAGCAGGTGGGCTGCCTGTTCGTCGGTCAGAGAACAGACGGGGGCGTAGTTGAATTTCTCGGAGTCGTGGCTGAAGGTGTGGAACCGCAGGTCGTCGAACATCTTCGGTGAGATGAATAACATAACATAGGTGAAGTCGTCCGTGCAATCCAGGGGGTGCATGATATGGCCCGGCATGATGATGGCGAGGTCATTCTTATGGTGGGTGATGACCCGCATGTCGTACTTCGCCCGTGCGCTGCCCCTAAGGATAAGGGTCAGGATGATGTGGGGAAATACAAAGTCTTCGTTGTAGTCGAAGAACCGTTGCATCTCACGCACTATCACGACACCGGATTGCTCGATGTCTTCAATCAGTTGTGGAGTCTGCAGAGTCTTTGTTGGCATACACGAAAGTACTTTTGTCTGCAAAATTACTGTTTTTCCCGGATTATACAAGAGTAAAGCGACATTTTGCCATAAAAAAGACCTTAATTGTTATTGAGCGGATATAAATAATGCTGTACTTTTGTAGCCAAATGTAATTATATAACCCATACTAACAATGATGAAAACAAAATTACTCTTTTCCGTGTTGCTCCTGTTCGTGGGAGTGAGCATGCAGGCTCAGTCGATCTCTGCCCAGCAGATGGACGAGCGGTTTAATGATGGCCAGATGCCTTACGGCTGGTTTGCCGAAGGCTGGGAAGTGAAGGACGGTGTTGCCCAGAAGGCATCGTCGGGTTTCGATATGTCGACCATGATGGGTGGCGGCGGCAGCGACGGCATCCAGTATCTGATGACGCCTCCGCTGCAGGTCCAGGCCGGTGAGAAACTGGTGTTCTCTGCCCGGAAGGCAGAAGGCAACGGACTGGGGTCGATGATGGGTGGCAGCAGCGACTCCACCTTCGTTGTGGAACGATCCTATTACGGCCAGCACCAGTGGCTGAAGATAGCCGATTTCACCACCGAGATGGATTCTGTCTACAAGACGTTTTCCATATCGGTAGACGAGGCCGGTGAATACCGCTTCCGCTTCAGGGCTGGCGGTGATGTGAATATCGACAGCGTGGCAGGCTTCCATATCGACATGGAGGCCCCCGATATCCTGGTGATCCGTGACACGACGAAGGCAGTCAGCTATCTTGACCTCGGCCTGTGCAAGGCAGACACCACGACCGTGCTTAACGTGATCAATACGGCAACGGGTACGCTGAAGACCAGCGCCGAATCGACTGATGAGGCGATCTTCACCGTGAGCACCAATGAAGTGACGGTGGCAGCAGGCGACTCTGTTGCGGTCAATGCCACCTTCAAGTATAGTGGCGGCAAGTCTGGCCGCAACGATGCTTTCATCAATTTCTACCCTACCGACGAGCGGCTCTCAGGCAGAAGCATCAACGTGGTGGCTGTTATTTCCGATCCCGGTGCGTGGGAGGAACGGTTCAATGCGAACAGCAAGCCGACGGGATGGTTTACCGAAGGCTGGGGATTCCGCGAGAATGTGGCGACTGTCGACCAGCCGTCTGACGGCATGGGGGCGATGTTCGGCGGCAGCGACCAGTCATTCTATCTGATGACGCCGGTGCTGACGGTCAACGACTCGTTTGAGACCCTCCTGTTCTCCGTCAGGAATGCCGGTGGCAGCGGCATGGGCTCGATGTTCGGCGGCGGTGGTCCCTCGATTACCGTTGAGAAGTCGGTCTATGGCAGCAACAAGTGGGAGCTGGTGACCACCTTCTCCGAGGAGCTCGACTCTGTGTATAAGACCCTGTGGGTATCGGATTTCGAGCCCGGCGACTACCGTTTCCGTTTCGTGGCATCCGACAGTATCGTGATCGACTCTGTGGCCGGTTTCCGACTCAACAGTCAGGCTCCCGATCTCTATGTCACTCAGGAAGGCAAGGTGGTGCAGAGCCTCGTCTACGGCATGCCTCAGGCCAGTCTCACCAAATCATTCCAGGTGATCAATACGGCCTCTGACGTGCTTCAGGTGAACGTCTCTTCTACGAATACGACGGCATTTACCGTCAGTCCGGGCAGTCTGACAATTGCTGCCGGCGACTCCGTACAGGTGGATGTGGTCTATAATGACGATGCCGTCAAGGCAGGCACCAGCAATGCGGTCATCACCTTTACACCCACCGACGGGCGTCTGTTGCCGCAGGCCGTCGGCGTAGAGGCCTATAAGACCTACGCTGATGCATGGTCGGAAGATTTTGAACCCATCTACGTTGTCGAAGACGAGTCCATCCCCCTCGACCTGCCTGAATGGAAGAGTACCGGCTGGACCATCTCCAAGCCAGGCGACGGTGGTGGTATGATGGCCATGATGGGCATGGGCGGCGGCGAAGCGAAGACCTGGATGGCTACCACCACCTCTGATGCCTATGAACTGATCACCCCGTCGCTTCAGGCTCAGAAGGGTGATGTGATGCAGTTCCAGGCAGAGATGGGCGGTGGCGGCATGATGGCCATGATGTCGATGTTCGGCATGGGTGGCGGCAGTGGCCTGCTCAACGTGTTCTACAGCAGGGACGAGGGTAAGACCTGGACGTATTACAATACCTATACACAGACGGGTACCATTTACTTCAAGGCACCTTTCACCGGTATCTACAACCTGAAGTTCATGGGCCAGTCCGTGTCGCTCGACAACTTCCTGGGCTTCCGCTGGCCTCTGAAGGAGGTGCAGCTCAGCGATGCCGCCGACAACCAGCCCACGCTCGAAGAGTACTACTACAAGCATGTCAATGTGAAGTACGACCGTGTGCTCTCAGCCCAGAACCTGGGCAATGGCACATGGGCCCCGCAGGCATATACCGTCTGTCTGCCCTATACGTTCGACCTGAGCCATTACGAGGAACCCGGCAAGGTGAAGCTTTACCGAATGATGTATATCGACAACTACTACCATCAGTTCATCTTTGCCGAGGCTGGCAATGTCCTCGAGGCAGGCGTACCTTATCTCGCCGTGGTGCTCCACGACAACCTCTCGTTCAATGCCTACGACGTGCAGATGATTAAAGAACCGCCGATCTACTATAAAGGCTCGCCTTTTGTCGATGACTATGAGGATCTGATGCTCAACAATGTCTATTCGCATGTGGGTAGATGGCTTGGTACGTTCACCGGTATCACAACGGACTATGAGCATGCCAACAATTTATACGGCATGACCGACGATGGCACTTGGACCAGATTGTCGGTGGCGGAAGCTGCCTTGCCACCTTTCCGTGGCTATTACGATGCCGACTTCGACGTTAATTCCGATGAGCTCAAGACTAATACCGCCCGGACAAAGCGTGCTGCAGGAGATGACATCACCTTCCAGACGAAATTCTATCAGAAGGGCGACGACGCTGACGTCAGCGATATGCCCGACTTGCTGTTTGTGGGCGACATACGTCCCGCTGAGGGTGGAGCGACAGCCATCACTCCCACCATCCACACTATCGATGCCGACGGTACTCACCGCTACTATGACCTGAAGGGACAGCAGCTGAAGAGCAAGCCTCAGAAGGGTCTTTATATCGAAAACGGAATCAAACACGTCAGATAATGAAACAGTTTGGTAAATGGTTGATGGCTGCCACGCTGTTGTGCAGCCTGTCTGCGCTGACATCGTGCGATGAGGACCAACGTGACAACCCCG
>JAEETD010000042.1 GCA_016290175.1 Prevotella sp.
AAGCCGAAGACGGCTATAAGCCCAAGACCGAGACCTATATCCGCCTCACCCCCCAGTTCCGCAGCGAACAGGCTCTTCACATCGCCCTCGATATGCTCCAGCGAGCCCCGTCCCAGCTGAAAGCTTTCGCAGACTTCCTATATTTAACTAAGAGTGAAGAGTTAAGAACTAAGAGTTATGATTACACTCAGGGCGAGAATGCCGATAGCAAAAGTAATCATAACTCTTCACTCTTCACTCTTAATTCTTCGTTATTACCATTGACCCGCGATGAGCTCCTGAACCAAGGCCATAGCCTCCAGACCGTCAATGCCCTCGTCAAGCGCGGCCTCCTGGAGACCTATGAACAGGAAGTAGGACGCCTGAATCATGGTGGTGAGCCCCATTTCGACAGGATCCAGCCCTTGAGCGAGGCCCAGCAGGATGCCTATAACCAGATTCAGTTCTCTTTCCTCAAGAAGAACGTCACCCTCCTGCATGGCGTCACCTCCAGCGGAAAGACCGAGATCTATATCCACCTCATCCGTCAGGCATTGGAACAGAAACGTCAGGTGCTTTATCTCCTTCCTGAGATAGCCCTGACCGTACAGATCATGGAACGCCTGCAGCGTGTCTTCGGCGACCGTCTGGGCATCTATCACTCCAAATACTCCGATGCGGAGCGTGTGGAGATCTGGCAGAAGCAGCTCAGCGGCCATCCCTACGATGTCATTCTCGGTGCCCGCAGTGCCGTCTTCCTGCCTTTCCAGAACTTAGGGTTGGTGATTATCGACGAGGAACACGAGTCCAGCTATAAGCAGCAGGAACCCGCTCCCCGCTATCATGCCCGCAGTGCCGCCATTATGCTGGCGCAGATGCAAGGGGCAAAGGTTCTCCTCGGCACCGCTACCCCCTCTCTGGAGACCTACCATAACGCCAGGACCGGCAAGTACGGTTTCGTGGAATTGTTCCAGCGTTATAAGGGTATCGAGCTCCCTGAGATACAGGTCGTGGATATCAAATACCTCCAGCATCGCAAGATGATGAACGGTCCTTTCTCCCCTCTGTTGTTAAGTAAGGTCCGCGAGGCCCTGGAGCGTGGCGAACAGGCCATCCTCTTCCAGAACCGCCGGGGCTATGCCCCCATGATAGAGTGCAAGCAGTGTGGCTGGGTGCCTCATTGTCAGCATTGCGACGTATCGCTCACCTTCCATCGCAATCTGAACCAGCTCACGTGTCATTATTGCGGCCATACCTATCAGGTGCCCACGGAATGTCCTAACTGCGGGTGTACCCAGTTGCAGACGCGCGGCTACGGCACCGAGAAGATCGAGGCCGAGGTGCACGATATCTTCCCTGAAGCCCGCATCGCCCGCATGGACCTCGATACCACCCGTAGCCGTCAGGCCTACGAACGTATCATCAACGACTTCTCCGCCGGGCGCACCAATCTCCTCATCGGCACGCAGATGATCTCCAAGGGCCTGGACTTTGATAAGGTCTCTGTGGTGGGCATCCTCAATGCCGACACTATGCTCAATTATCCTGATTTCCGCGCCTACGAACAGGCCTTTATGATGATGGCGCAAGTGAGTGGCCGTGCGGGCCGTAAGGGCAAGCGTGGACTGGTCATCCTGCAGACCAAGAGCCCGGAGCTGCCCCTGATAGCCCAGGTAGTCCGCAATGACTATACGGCCTTCTACCGTTCGTTGATTGCCGAGCGCCAGCAGTTCCGTTATCCGCCATATTACCGTCTCATCTATGTCTACCTGAAGCACCGCCAGGATGCGGTCGTTGCAGCGGCAGGCATGGAGATGGGCGCCCTGTTGCGGCAGTGGTTCTCAGGCCGTGTCCTCGGCCCCGACAAACCAGGCATTTCGAAGGTCAAGTCGCTCTCCATCCGCAAGATCGTGCTGAAGCTGGAGCCCGGTCTCAACATGGCCGAAGTGCGCAAATACCTGGCCCTCGCCCAGCAACAGCTGTTACAAGCCAAACGCTACGCCTCCCTCCAGATCTATTACGACGTTGATCCACTGTAACTTTGCAAAACTGAAATCATAAATATATCGATTATGGCAGAAGAACGAATGATTACTACTGAACGGGTTTTCAGCATCTTTAGTGAACTGAACAGAATACCGCGCCCTTCACATCATGAGGAGCGGGTGGCCGACTATCTGTGCCGTTTTTCTGAACGTCTGAATATGACGTACGAACGTGACAAGGAGAATTGTGTGGTGATACGCAAGCCAGCAAGCAAAGGATATGAGGACCATGAGCCTGTTGTGCTGCTTAACCATATGGATATGGTATGCGTGGGTATGAGCGATCCGCTGAACACCCCTATCGAGCCCTACGAGGAGAATGGCTGGATGAAGGCACATGGCACATCACTCGGAGCCGACAATGGCATCGGGCTGTCGATGGCACTTGCAGTACTTGAAGATGACCGTATTGAGCATCCTGCCCTCGAAGTCATCACGACAACGAACGAGGAAGATGGTATGTCAGGTGCATCGCAACTGAGCAAGGACTTCCTGAAAGGGCGGAAAGTCATCAACCTCGACTCAGAAGACTATGACACCATCACCACAGGTGCTGCAGGAGCCTGCCTGCAGTTTCACCGTATACCGATGCTGCATGAGCCCGCTCCTGATGACAGAAGCTGGTACCGCATCCGCATAGAAGGCGGATTGGGTGGACACTCTGGTGTCGACATCAATAAAGGACGTTGTTCGGCCGTTAAGGCAGCAGCTGCTATTTTATTGTCTCTTTCGGAGAAACATGACTTCAGCCTGGCAACTATCGACATAGGTGAGGCCAATGCTTCGATTGCCTCAAAGGGCGAGATGGTGATAGCATGTCCATCGGCAGAATCTCAAGCCTTGATTCTTGATTTTAAGCATCCATGCGATTGGTTGCATGATGAATACCCTCAGGACCCAGATGTGAAGTGTCTCATCGAAGCCTGTGAACCCCAGGAAACCGTTATCTCGCCAAGAACTTTCCAGGCACTGATGACCTGCTTGTGTGAGGTGCCTCAAGGGGTGGTGAGAATGAGTGAGGCGATGCCTGATACAGTGGAAACGTCGAATAATATCGGGCGTGTCGTGACGGAAGAGGAACATATCTTTGTCTCTACCCACACACGCAGTTTCATCGACGACGATATGGATGCACTAAGCAAGGCTATTGCCAAGACGTTTAAGGATAGCGGTGCCCATTCCGAAGTCGTGATGTCAGCCCCGGCATGGCAGGAAGATCAGCAGTCGCCATTCCTCCAGCTGGTTAGCAATACGTTCCAGGATGTGTTGGGCTGGAGGCCACGTATGGTGGCTATGCACTTTGTGCTTGAGGCCGGATTCTTCGTGCAGCATTATCCGGGTATTCAGATTGCCAGTATAGGTCCCCGGATCGTGGAGCCCCATTCAACAAGTGAACGGGTTGAACTTTCTACCATCGAAGATATCTGGAAGGTTCTCATAGAATTATTAAAACGGTTATAAAGAACAGTTCAGCCAAATTCGCCAGAAATATTGGCCTTATGGCACACCATGAACGACCCGTAATGTCGTCGTCAACGACATTACGGGTCACTGCCCACGACATTACGGCTCGTGTTTCTTTACAATTTTGAGGTGTCTTAATATTCAGAAGTTCAGTTCGCAGCCGATGCCAAGCACACGGTTGGTGCGGGTGAAGCTGTCGCTGACGCCGGCTGTGGGATAGTCCGTGCGGTCGTAATCGCCGTAGTTGGTCTGGAAGTAGGCGGCCTTCAGGGTGATCTGGTCAGTGGCCTTGTAGTTGAAGCCGAAACCGACACTGCTGGAGTTGACCACAAACGACATGTCGTTCATATACTTGTCGGTGAGCTGGTAGCGGGTGAACTGTCCACCACCAGAGATGGTCAGACGGTCGGTGACATCCCATTCCACACCGCCGAGGTATTCATTGGTACCACCATCGAGCAGTTCCTGCGTATTACCATACCAGCGCGCCTTAGTGTCGTAGAAGTGATGATAGCCCAGGTTGAGGCGTACTGCATCGATGGGGCTCCACATGGCACCGAGTGCGAGCTGGGCAGGAGAGTCCTCATCGATCTTCTCACCGTCGCGGAACTTGTTGACGGCAGCTATCTCGCTGGCTTCGTTGACGGTGGACTCGTTCAGCATGCGGATCTGTGTCTTGGCCTCGTACTTGGCGGCGATGTTGAAACGGCCGAACTTATAGTCGATGCCGATGATGGGGGCGACACCTACACTCGACTGGTTGCAGAGCAGGTTCACACCCTGAGAGTATTTCTGCAGGGCATTGAGGCTCTGGCTGGTGCCTTGCAGGGTGGCTACCGTTCCTTCGAGCTGTGCCTTTCTGGCTGCCAACTGCTGATACTCGGGCAGGGCGGTGGCGCCTGCTGCCTCATATTGTGCCATACCGGCATTGACCTGTGCCAGACCGTTGTTGACGGTCGTGATGCCACCATCGACCAAGGCTGTAGCTGACTGCATGAAACTGCCGAAGTCGACATAGCCGCCGACGGTCTTCACCTGGATGTTGCTGATCTTGGCCTTATAGGTGGCGGTGCCGTAGAGCAACCGCAGTCCTCCATAGACGGAGAGGTTGGGCAGGATCTTATAGGCGGCTCCGAGCTGGAAACCGAAGTAATAGTTACGGCCCTGCATGTAACCGTCCATGTCGTAGCCGGTGACACCGGGTGCCTGTTGTCCGAGGGCTGTGGCAATCTGATCCAGGCCGCCTAGCTGATGGGCGATGCCTCCCACGACGCTCTCGAAAGAACCCAGACCGTCGGCAAACTCACAGCTGCCGCCGCCACCGGGTACGGAGAAATTGAACTGCAGGCTCCAATCTCCTTTATTATAAGCAGCCTGAAGGGAGGGGATGAAAGGGGCATCGGCCACGCCCTCGAACTGCTTGGTGGTCTGTCCCTGATTCTTCCGCCCTAAGGCAAATACGGGATTGGTGCTGGTGATGGTACGCGTCTGGTGGGCATACTGCCAGTTGAAGCCCAGATGGAATCCTTCAGGCAGGAAGGCCACGCCAGCGGGGTTGCTATACACGCCGTCGAGGCCGATGGCAGCATCGCGGGCGGGGTTACGCAGAAAATCGATACTCTGATTGGTGTTGGTTAAGATGCCACCTGCTGTGGCGATGGTTGCAGATGTCAGCATCACGCCGAGCATCATTCCTTTAATTGTGTTCATATTCCTAAAACAATCTTTAAAAAACGGCTGCAAAGGTAGGCAGAATGTTCTGAAACGCGTTGTTTGCGCGCACAAAGTTAACGAATATTAACGGAAATTGCACACAAATATGCACAAATGTGCAATTTTGTGCAGTTATTTCTTCAGCTCGGGGTAGCTGATGCGCGTGTGGTAGATGGTCTTCAGCTTCTCGATGAGGACGGTCTTGGCATAGGCGATGTCGCGGAAGGTGATGGGACACTCCTTGAAATAGCCCTCTGCCACTTGTGCATCAATGAGGCGGTTCACCAATTCGCGGATGGTCTTCTCCGTATAGTCGGGCAATGACCGTGAGGCAGCTTCCACCGAATCGGCCATCATCAGGATGGCCTGTTCCTTGGTGAACGGATTGGGTCCGGGATAGGTGAAGAGAAGGTCGTCGACAGCCTCGTCGGGGAAGGCATTCTTCTGTTTGACATAGAAATACTTGGCCTTTCCGAGACCGTGATGGGTGGAGATAAAATCCTTGATGACATCGGGCAGGTTGTATTTCTCTGCCAGTTTCAGACCTTCCGTCACATGACTGATGATCATCTGGGCACTCTCCACGAAGGTCATGCTCTCATGGGGATTGACGCCCGACTGGTTCTCCGTGAAATAGATGGGGTTCAGGATCTTGCCGATGTCGTGGTAATAGGCTCCGGTACGCACGAGCTGGCTCTTTGCGCCGATCTTATTGGCTATCTCTGCTGCCAGGTTGCCCACCTGGATGGAATGCTGGAAGGTGCCGGGGGCTACCTCGCTCATACGACGGAGCACCTCCTTGTTCATATCTGAGAGCTCGATCAGCGTGATGTTGGAGGTGAAACCGAAGGCCTTCTCGATGAGATAGAGCAGCGGGTAGGAGCAGAAGAGGAAGATGCCATTGACAAACAGGTAGTTGTATTCGCTGATGTTGATCTTCGAGATGTTGTCGTTCATGATCCAGTCGAGCGAGAGGTTTGTCAGTGAGGCCGCCAAGGTCACAAATACTGCTGTCCAGAACAACTGTGAACGGCTGGAGAGCTCTCTCAGGGCGAAGATGGCCACGATGCCGGCGACAGCCTCTACTGCCACAAACTCCAACGGACGCTGCAAGGCGCACGCGCAGATGAGGATCATGACAGAGTGGGCCATGAAAGCGGTACGCGAATCGAGGAACACCCGGATGAAGATGGGTACCATCACAAACGGGATGATATAGACATGCAGGATGTTGTTGCTGACCATGAGCGAAGCGATGATGATAAAGAAGATGATCAGCGAGTAGAGCATGGTTATGGACCTGAGCTTCTCGAAATAGTCCTTGCGGAAAAGCGTGAGGTAAACGGTCAGACAGATGATGAGGATGGCCACGTAGAGTATCTGTCCCATGATCGTGACACTGATCTGCTGGTCGGTCTTCTCGCGACGCTCCAGCTCCTTCTGGTAGGAAAGGAGGATGTTGTAGGTCTTGTTGTCAACAATATCTCCTCTGTCGATGATCTTCTGCCCGCGTTGGGCAATGCCGCTTGCCAGGGGAATACTGTTGGTGAGGTCGCTCAGGCTGGCTTCGCTGCGCTCCTTGTCGTATGTCAGGTTGGGCGTGATATAGTCGTTGAGGTTGCACTTCTGCAGGATTTCCCGATGATTCTCGAGTTCAGGGTCGAGGAAGAGCTGCTCGTAGGCCGAGACCGTAGAATATATTTTGTTGATCCTTACGCTGACGGCGGTCTTACCACTGACAATCCTGATCATGCGGGTGGTGTCTTTGTTTACCATGGCATAGTCGGTGGTGCTCATTACGCCCTGCTTGTATATGTCAAGAAGCCGGTTGGCGATGATGCTGATATAATCGTTGGAAATGCCGGGGATGCCTTGGTTGTAGTCCTTTGCGAACTGGCGGATCTGCGTCGTCTCTGTCAACTTGTTCAGGTTGAAGTAGGGCTCGTATTGCTGCAGCAGACTGTCGCGCTCTGCCTTGACGGCCTCGTCGGTCTTCAGGATGGGAAAATCGAACGGTGCCCGCAGGTCGGCATAGTTCCAGGGTTTTCCTTTTTCCATCTTGAAGGCGGTGCTTGTATCACTGGGAAGGAACCAGGTGATGATGGCGACGGTGACCACGATGAGCCCGACACGAATCAGAAAGTCGCGCCAGGTGATGTCTGTTTTCAGGTTAAAACTGTTCATGACGGTATATTTTTGCTGCAAAGATACAAAATAATTCACTATTCACTATTCATTATTCACTATTTTTTTGTACCTTTGCACTCAAATTAACTAAATAATATGTCAGAAAGAAGAGTCAGGGTGCGTTTTGCACCGAGCCCTACAGGCGCTTTACATATTGGTGGTGTGCGTACCGCATTGTATAATTATCTGTTTGCAAAACAACATGGCGGCGACCTCGTCTTCCGCATCGAAGATACCGATAGCAACCGTTTTGTACCAGGAGCTGAGGAATATATCATCGAGTCGTTCAAATGGCTGGGCATCCAGTTCGACGAGGGTGTCAGCTTTGGAGGTGACAAAGGTCCCTACCGTCAGAGTGAGCGTCGTGACATATATAAGAAATATGTAAAGCAGCTGCTGGATGCCGGTAAGGCCTATATCGCCTTCGATACCCCTGAGGAGCTTGAGGCAAAGCGTGCGGAAATCCAGAATTTCCAGTACGACTGTCATACTCGTTCACAGATGCGTAACTCACTGACACTGCCGAAGGAAGAGGTGGATCAGCTGATAGCCGACGGCAGGCAGTATGTGGTACGCTTCAAGATAGACGCCGGCGAGGAGGTGCTGGTCAACGACCTTATACGTGGTGAGGTGCGTGTGAAGAGCGATATCCTCGACGACAAGGTGCTCTATAAGAGTGCGGACCAGTTGCCGACCTATCATCTGGCGAATATCGTCGACGATCATCTGATGGAGATCTCCCACGTCATCCGTGGTGAGGAGTGGTTGCCGAGTGCTCCGTTGCACGTGCTGCTCTATAAGGCTTTCGGCTGGGAGGATACCATGCCGCAGTTTGCTCACCTGCCGTTGTTGCTGAAGCCTGACGGCAAGGGCAAGCTCTCGAAGCGCGACGGTGACCGTCTGGGATTCCCCGTATTCCCATTGGAGTGGCATGATCCTAAGTCGGGCGAAGTAAGCCGCGGCTATCGTGAGGACGGCTATTTCCCCGAAGCTGTGATTAACTTCCTTGCCCTGCTGGGTTGGAACCCGGGTACGGAGCAGGAGTTGTTTACACTTGATGAACTGGTGCCGCTCTTTGATATCTCGAAATGTTCGAAAGCCGGTGCGAAGTTTGCCTACGATAAGGGCATCTGGTTTAATCATGAGTATATCCTGAAGAAATCGGTAGAGGAGATTGCCTCGCTGTTCTATCCCATCGTGAAGGAACATTGTCCTGACGAGACACTGGAGCGTGTGACGGAAGTGACGGCGATGATGAAGGACCGTGTCAGTTTTGTCAAGGAGCTGTGGCCCCTGTGCTCGTTCTTCTTCGAGGCACCCACCGAATATGACGAGAAGACTGCGAAGAAACGTTGGAAAGATGATTCTGCTCAGGTGCTGACGGAATTGATTGGCGTACTGGAGGGTATCGATGACTTCTCGTTGGAGAATCAGGAACAGATTGTGCATGCCTGGGTGGAGCAGAAAGAGTATAAGCTCGGTAATGTGATGAACGCCTGGCGCTTGGCACTTGTGGGCGAGGGAAAGGGTCCTGGCATGTTTGATATCTCCGCCTTCCTGGGTAAGGAAGAGACCATCAGGCGGACAAAACGTGCGATAGAAGTGCTCGGCTGATGATATACAACCTGATTATATACCTCTACCAGTTTGGTGTAGTCATCTACAGCCTTTTCAATGAGAAGGTACGTAAGATGTGGCGTGGTGAGCGTGATGCCTTCCGGGTTCTCAGGGAGAAGGTTGATCCTGAGGCGAAATATGTGTGGTTTCATGCAGCGTCGCTGGGAGAGTTTGAGCAGGGCCGGCCGCTGATGGAGCAGTTGCGTAAGGACCATCCTGACTATAAGATCCTGCTCACGTTCTTCTCGCCTTCAGGCTATGAGGTGCGTAAGAACTACGAGGGTGCCGACATTATCTGTTATCTGCCGTTGGACACCATCACCAACGCCCGGCGTTTCCTGCGGACGATACGTCCTGAGATGGCATTCTTCATTAAGTATGAGTTCTGGTACAATTACCTGCATATCCTGAAGCACAGGAATGTGCCCGTCTATAGTGTATCGAGCATCTTCCGTCCCGATCAGGTGTTCTTCAAGTGGTACGGTCGTCAGTATGGGCGTGTGCTCAACTGCTTCACGCATTTCTTCGTACAGAATGAGATCAGTAAAGAACTGTTGGCAAAGATTGGGATTACCAATGTGTCTATCGTGGGTGATACCCGTTTCGACCGTGTGCTCCAGATCAAGGAGGCCGCTAAGCAACTGCCCATCGTCGAGGCGTTCAAGCAAGATGCGAAGGTGTTTGTGGCGGGCTCTTCATGGCTGCCTGATGAAGAGATTTTCATTAAGTATTTCAATACGCGCCGCGATTGGAAGCTGATCATTGCCCCGCACGTGATTGGCGAGGACCATCTCAAGCAGATAGAGAGACTGCTCGAAAGCCGTAAGGTGGTGAGATATTCAGAGTTCTCCGAAAACTCCGTGTACTCCGAAAGATTAAAGGATGCTGAGGTGCTGATCATCGATTGCTTTGGACTGCTGTCGAGTATCTATCATTATGGTGATGTGGCTTATGTCGGTGGTGGCTTCGGCGTCGGCATCCATAATCTCCTGGAGGCTGCCGTCTGGGACGTGCCTGTGTTCTTCGGGCCCAATAATGAAAGGTTCCAGGAGGCTCAGGCCTTGAAGCAGAGCGGTGGCTTTGAGATTTCCTGCTACGAGGATTTCGAACAACAGATGAACCGTTTCATCGATGATGAAACTTATCTGAAAGCCCAGGGCCAGTTGGCCGGGCAATATGTCAAGGGAAAGGCTGGGGCTACTTGGCATGTATTGTCGTCAGTCTTCTGACGCCCTGATAACTGACTTGCCCTTTCTTTTCAAGATACTGCATGATGATGTCACTGGTTTCCAGGTTCAGCGTGTGGGCTGAGCCTTCGGGAATCTCACTCGTGGCAGGGATGTAGTTGTTGGTCACCACCTTGTATTTCTTCTTCATGTTCAGTTTCTTGCCTTCAAGGGTCAGCAACCTGATGCTTTGGATTTTCTCCGGGAAATCCTTCTCAAGGGTAATCACACATTGCATGCCGCCAACGTACGGGAAACTGTGAAGCGTGTTGTGACAGTAGGTTAGCATCATGTGGGCAATCTCGTCACCGGTCAGTTCCAGTATGACAGCATGGTTGTCGAAGGGATCCATCTCCAACACATTGCGCACGGTGATGTCGCCCTGGGGAAGGGTATCGATACGTACACCGCCCGGATTCTCAATGGCGATTTCCGAGCCGGTCTCCGCCATGAAGGCATCGCACATCAGGCATCCCAGCTCCTCGCGGGTTTCGAAAGGTGTATCGGCAACGGCCAGCACACGGCGCAGGGTGGGGTTGTCATTGTAGAAACGGATCATCTCCTCAACCACCTTCACGGTCTTGGGGAATTTCCTCACGTCGATGTATTCAGCTTTCTTATCCACTACCTTGCCGTCTTCCACGGTGAGGGTGATATAGGTCACACGGTGCAGCTTGTTCCTATTTTGGGTGATTAGCACGCCGTTCTTCACCTCGTCGCCCTTTAACTGGGTATGGGTATGACCGCCGATGATCAGATCCAGCCATGGGAACTTTTCGGCCATCTTGATGTCGTCGGGATAACCCAGATGCGACAGCAGGATGGTGACGTCACATTCCTTGCTGAGACTCTCATACTGGGGGATGATCTCCTCGGCGGGCTTGAAACTGATGCCCTCCAGATTGTCGGGATGGGTGCTGGGAATACCGGCAGGACTCAATTGGATGCAGCCGATGACACCAACCTTCAGTCCCTCGACGTCGAACACCTGAGTGGGAACCAGTTTGATACCAGAGGAATCGGAGGGAAAAGCGTTGGCGCAGATGTATCTGAAGTTCGAAAGGCCGATCAGCCGTTTCAGCGAATGTACGTCGAACTCATGGTTGCCTAGGGTGGAGCCGTTGAATCCTACCTGATTCATCAGGGCCACCATCGGGTAGGCGGGGAGAATGTATTTGTCGTTGATGGGGTTACCGGTACGGTTGTCGCCTGCAGAGAAGATCAGCAGCGAAGGATCAATTGTACGGAGACTGTCGGCTAGCGCTGCTAATTGGGGAAAGACCTCAATCTGGGCATGCATGTCGTTGACAGCAAGGATGTGAATCTCACGTTTCTCTGCATTAACAATGATGGCCAGCATCAGCGCCAGCCACGTCATGGTAATCTTCTTCATGATTCTTTTTGCGCTAAAAGTTATTAATCAGGCTGCAAAATTACAAAAAAAAGTTGAACTACGTATGAACAATACTAAACTTTTTCGTACCTTTGCGGTCTAATTAGAGTAAACGTTATAAGAAATAGGAAGATGAAGAAGTATTTTATCGTTTTGATAGCTGCCTTGGCCCTGATGAGTGCCGGCAAGCAGGATAGTGCCATTACCAAGGAGAACGGCTCTGTTATCGTCAATACCACCACCATCGCCAAGGATGTGGAGGGCTATAACGGTCCCGTACCCGTAAAGATCTACATCAAGAAGAACAAGATTGAGAAGATCGAGGTGCTCAAGAACCAGGAGACACCGAAGTATCTGGCCCAGGTGAAGAAGGCAATGCTGAATGCCTGGGATGGTCTGACCATCAAGGCTGCCAAGGCCAAGAAGGTGGATGCCGTCACTGGAGCTACCTTTACTTCTGAAGCCCTTGTCGAGAATGTGAAGCAGGGCCTCGACTATTACGAGAAGAATAAATAAAGATCTCGATACTGTTCACTATATTCTGCCACAGGATATAGCAGCCGGGACCCACCGACGATAGTGGGTTCAGATAGGCGGTGGAGAGCCAGATGGCAAAGGCCGTGTTCTTTTGCCCGAGGGCCTGCCCTGCTTCCTGCGTATGGTTGAAATAGTGGCCGATAAACCGTCCGACAGCAAACTGCACCACACACATCAGCAAGCCCAGAAAGGCGATGGCCATCAGTAGCACAAGGGTGGTCTTGGCATTGACGATGTTCTTCACAGTGGTTCCCGTTACAATCATCAGCGAACAGGCCCAGAGGTAATAGCTCAGGTCTCTTACGCTGATGATTTTCTTGTGCAGACGGTGCATATAGTGTTTTACGATATAGGCCAGGAACATCGGCAGGATCAACACCATAAACACCTCATGTAGAATCTTGATAAAGGCTGCCCAGAAAGTGATGTCGGCAGACTTCTCTATCATGGGGAAACAGACCGGTACCAGCAGGACTGTGATGAAGTTGGACAGGAAAGTATAGGTGGTCATTTGTTCCAATGATCCGCCGAGTTTCTGGGTGACGACAGCAGCTGCCGTTGCACAGGGGCAGATGACACACATCAGGATGGCTTCCATCAGGACGAGGCTGTCGCCCTGCATGTGGAAACCGAGTATCAGTCCCATCAGTGCCCCGATGAACAGCAATTGGAACACGCCCGTCCAGAAATGCCAGCCAACGGGCCGCAGTTGACGGAAGTCTACTTTACAGAATGTGACGAAGAGCACCAGGAACATGAACAATGGCAGGATGGTTTCGAAGATTGGGCCGAAGAACCTTGCTGCTTCATCCAGCGACGGTGTGAGCCCGAAGATGAGATAAGCCACTGCCCCGATGCCCATCGCCACCGGCAATGTCCAGTCCTTGATGAATCTAATGACGTCCATCCTCTTCGAGATAGAACTTCGAATAGGCTACATAGTGCTCGGCATTGTCTGTCTGTCCAGGGCGCACGGGCTTGAGGTATTTGGCAGGAACACCGCCCCAGATCTCGCCTGCAGGAATCTTCGTGTTCTGCAGCACAAGGGCACCAGCAGCCACAATCGATCCTTCGCCCACCTCGCAACCATCGAGTAGGGTCGCCCCCATACCGATAAGCGCATGGTCATGGATGGTGCAGGCGTGCACAGTCACATTATGCCCGATGGTCACGTAGCTGCCGATATGTGTGGGACCAGTCTCATGGGTGACATGCACACAACTGCCGTCCTGGATGTTCGTGCAATTACCAATGGTGATGGGGGCCACGTCGCCACGGACGACAGCATTGAACCATACTGAGCACTCGTCGCCCATAGTCACATCGCCTACTATCGTTGCGTTCTCACTGAAATAACAGTCTCGCCCCCACTTGGGAGCGAGACTGCGATAACTTTTAATCAAAGCCATAATTACAGGTTCGGATTAATCTTGCTCCACTCAGCGATGGGAGGAACAATGTTCAGTGTCACCAGCTCGTCGCGCATCTTGCAGAGGTGCTCGTAGCTCTGATCCAGCTTGGCGTTCTCTTCGGCAGTACCCTGAGGCACCTCGAACTTAGCACCCTCGGCAGTCATGGTGGTCTTCATGGCCATCATGATGTGGTCGTACTTGTCGGTCTTCACATAGGTTCCTACGGGGAAGCGGAAAGGCTCACCACCCATAGCGGCACGGATCATCTCAACAGAGAGATAAGCGGGGCTCTGGAAAGAACTGCGTCCGCGGAGCTCAATGATCTTGGCACCACCCTTGGTGACGTCGATCTTCATCTGCTCCCACTCCTCTGCGGGGAACTCTGCGGTACCGATGATGTCGGACAGTTTGCGGCCAGCAATCTCTACATGGCTTCCGAAGACTGCCATCTGCTCACCGTGGCCACCATAGGTAGCACAGCCAGTGATCTGGTTCTGCATCACACCGAACTTCTTGGCCAGTGCGCTCTGCAGACGAGTGGTGTCGAGACCGGCAAGAGTTGTTACCTGTCCAGGCTTCAGACCAGAGTACAGCAATGTTACCAGACCGGTAAGGTCGGCGGGGTTGAAGATAATCACCACGTGCTTCACGTCGGGGCAGAACTTCTTGATGTTCTGACCGAGCTCCTCAGCAATCTTACAATTGCCGGCGAGCAGGTCCTCACGGGTCATACCAGCCTTACGGGGAGCACCACCTGAAGAGATGATGTACTTTGCATTCTTGAAAGCCTCTTCGGCATCGGTGGTAGCCACGATGTTCACATCGTCGAAACCGCTCTGGCGCATCTCCTCGGCTACGCCCTCGGGAGAAAATACGTCGTACAGACAGATTTCACTTGTCAGACCCATCATCAAGGCGGTCTGAGCCATGTTTGAACCAATCATACCGGCAGCGCCGACGATGGTCAACTTCTCATTTGTTAATGTTGCCATAATACGTTTATTATTGATTTATCAAAAGTGGTGCAAAGATACACAAAAAAAACCATAGCATCAACGGATTAACAGAGATTAATATTTCCAGTTGCTGCTTTGCTATATTGATGTGGCAAAATAAACGGGCTTTTTTTTGGTGGTTTGGGATATAATGCTTAATTTTGCATGGTAAAAAGAATGACATTATGAACAAACCAGGAATAGTTAGTCAGCGATTGCATGATTTACGTGAGGTAATGCAGCGGGAACATCTCGCAGCGTTTATCTTTCCCAGCACCGATCCTCATCAGAGTGAATATGTGGCCGACCATTGGAAGGGACGGGAGTTTATCTCGGGATTTGACGGTTCGGCAGGTACTGCGGTGGTGACGATGACCTCGGCTGCCCTTTGGACCGATTCGCGTTATTTTCTGGCAGCAGAAGAGCAGTTGAAGGGAACGGAGTTTCAGCTGATGAAACTGAAGATAGAGGGTACACCTACGATTGTGGAGTGGATCGGTCGTGAGTGTGGGGCTGGTGCAGAGGTGGGCATCGACGGCTGGTGCAGTTCTGCCAGCGATGTGAAGAACCTGATTGCCGACCTCCGTAAACAAGGCGGTATCACCCTCCGTACGAACTATGAGCCCCTGAAGCTGATCTGGCAGGATCGTCCGGACATTCCGAAGAATCCGGTGGAGATATTCCCGCTGGAATATGCGGGCGAGAGCACCCGTGACAAGATAGCCCGTATCCGTCAGGCACTGCGTGAAAAGCATGCCGATGGTATGTTGATGACGGCTCTCGACGATATTGCCTGGACACTGAATCTGCGTGGCTCTGATGTACACTGCAATCCTGTCTTTGTCAGTTATCTTCTGCTTTCGTCGAAGGATGTCACACTATATATTAATAAGGTGAAACTATCCCCGGAAGTTGAGGCATATCTGAAAGCAGAGGGGATAGGGGTGGCGCCTTACGGGGAAATCAGCAAAGGGCTGAAAGACTACTTTGAGTATAACATCCTGCTCGATCCTGATGAAGTGAACCACACCCTATACAAATCCGTTGTTCGTGAGATTGTGGAAGAGGAATCCCCCGTCAAACGGATGAAGACCGTAAAGAATGAAAGGGAAATCGCGGGTTTTAGGTCGGCGATGCTGAAAGACGGCATCGCGATGGTAAGATTCCTGAAGTGGCTCTCAGAATACTCGGAGTACTCAGAATGTTCCGAAATATCGGTCTCTGAAAAGCTCGAAGCGCTTCGAGCTGAGCAACCCCTCTATCGTGGCCTTTCCTTTGACACCATCGCTGGTTATCAGGCCCATGGTGCCATTGTGCATTATGAGGCTACCCCGGAAACCGACATCCCCCTCAAGCCAGAGGGTTTCCTTCTGCTCGACAGCGGGGCTCAATACCTCGACGGTACTACTGACATCACCCGTACTATCGCCCTCGGTCCTCTGACCGAAGAGCAGAAGCGCATCTATACACTGGTGCTCAAAGGTCATATCCAGATCGAACTCTGTAAGTTCCCCTCTGGTGCCAGTGGTACGCAGTTTGATATTCTCGCCCGCGAGGCTTTGTGGCGTGAGGGCTTGAACTATCTGCATGGCACAGGTCATGGCGTGGGCTCTTTCCTCAACGTTCATGAAGGTCCTCATCAGATCCGCATGGAGTGGAAACCAGCCCCGTTGGTAGCAGGCATGACCGTCACTGATGAGCCTGGTATCTATCTCGCAGGAAAGTTCGGCGTGCGCATCGAGAACACCCTGCTTGTCACGCCATACAAAGAGACCGAGTTTGGCCAGTTCCTCCAGTTCGAATCGCTCACACTCTGTCCCATCGACACGTCACCCATCATCACCGATATGCTCCTTCCGGAAGAGCTATCATGGCTCAATGACTATCACCAGCGCGTCTTCGAAACCCTCTCACCCCATCTCTCCTCTTCCGAGTCCGCTTGGCTCCGCATCGCCTGTGCCCCACTTGCATAACGCCTGAAGATAGCAAAGAATCAAAAAACGAAATCAATGAGAAAGACAATCTGGATCGTATTGTTGGCAAGCCTGACGGCTGTGACACAGGTCTGCGCACAATATAGCCCGCAACCCAAACGCAAGAAGGTGGCTGTGGTGCTGAGTGGTGGCGGTGCCAAGGGCGTGGCGCATATCGGTGCACTGAAAGTGATTGAGGAGGCCGGCATCCCCATCGACATCATTACCGGTACGTCGATGGGAAGTATAGTGGGAGGTCTCTATTCCATTGGCTACAGGGCCGACGTGCTCGACTCGATTGTCAGGGCGCAGGACTGGAATACGCTGCTGCTCGACCGTGAGGACCTGAGTCTGCAGCGTATCGCCGAACGTGAGAAACAGAATACTTATATGATATCGACTGGTATCACACTGAAAAAGAACAAGGGACTGTCGGCTACCGGCGGTATTATCAAGGGCAAGAATCTGCACAGCCTGTTTGAACGGCTTACCTCAGGCTATAACGACTCCATCGACTTCAACACGCTGCCCATTCCCTTTGCCTGTGTGGCAACGGATATGGTTACCTTTACCGAGTATGACTTCCATAGTGGCGTGCTGCCACAGGCCATGCGTGCCTCGATGGCCATTCCGGCAGTGTTCACGCCTGTGAGAATCGGTGGGATGGTGCTTGTCGACGGTGGTATGCGCAACAACTATCCCGCCGACGTGGCCCGTGAGATGGGTGCCGACATTATCATCGGTGTGGCTGTACCCGATGAGGATAAGACAGCCGAGGAATTGGGCTCTACGACGAGCATCCTTAAGCGGATCGTTGATTACAACACGAAGAATAAATATGAAGAGAATGTGAGCATTACCGATGTATATATACCGGTGAATACCCACAACTACAGTGCTGCCAGTTTCAATTCTACCGCCATCGACACGCTCATTCGCCGTGGCGAGGATGCAGCAAGGGAACATTGGGAAGACTTGGTGGCACTCCGTCAGCGTATTGGTGACTACAAACCCAAACCACAGGCTCCCGTCGTGCTCCTGTCGCCTGACTCTGTGAAGATCACGAGCGTGGAGTTTGTCGACGTGTCGCCCATCGACGAAAAGTATATCCGTTCTAAGTTCCATCTTCGGGCGAAAGACCGCCTGACTTCAAATCAGGTGGAACTCGTCACAACGGCTATGAGAGTGGATTTATTCTATCAGGAACCGTCATTCCACCTGACGAAGACCGATGACGGGATGAAAGCGGTATTTACAGGCGGTCCGAAGAAAGCTTCACAACTGAATCTTGGCGTGCGCTTCGATACGGAGGAGATGGTGGCCCTGCAGGTGAATGCCGATATCCCCATGCGACGGGCCTTGATGACTGATATCGACCTGACCCTGCGTCTGGGAATGAGGATCATGGCTCGTCTGGATGTGGCCTTCTATCCCGGTCATCTGATGCGTCCTACATTGTCGTATATCTTCCACCGCGATGAGATCAATATCTACGAGAAAGGTGAGAAGGACTATAACTTCTCCTATAACCAGCATGCGGCGGAGTTGGCGGTGCTCAACTTCAATGTGCGTAACTTTACGATCAGCGGCGGCATCCGCTGGGATTACTATCACTTCCCCCATGTGCTTAAGGGACAAGACCGTCAGTCATTGGGGAGATCATTTGAGGACGATCATTTCTTCAGCTATTACGGACGACTGGACTATAACTCCGAGAACGACTGGTATTTCCCTGCCCGGGGATCGAAGCTCCATGCGCAGTACGTCTATTATACCGACGACTTTGCCGGTCTGAAGGGTGAGGCAGGTATGCACGACGTGAGTGCTATGTGGCGGAAATCATTTAGCATAGGAGAACGCTTCGCTCTCCAGCCGATGCTCTACGGACGTATGCTTTTCGGCAGCGAACGGCCTGGTATCCTGGGTAATATGATCGGCGGTGAGTGGTTCGGTCATAAACTCGCCTGGCAGATGCCTTTCGCCGGTGTCAACTATCTCGAGCATGTGGATCCTTACTTCGTGGCCATGCAACTGCAGGCGCAACAACGCCTGGGCAAGAATAACTATGTGTTGTTGAGGATGGCTGCAGCACAACAGGCAGATGAACTGGAAACCATGTTCGACCGCAGTACCTTGCTTGGTACGTCGTTGTCGTACTATTACAATACGATGTTTGGACCGCTGGGTGCTTCGGTAGGTTACTCCAACAAGACGAAAGAACCCTATTTCTACATCAATCTGGGCTTTGTATTCTGATATTTTTGCCTTCATATTAATAAAATTAGTCTAAAAACTTGGTGGTTTCGCAAAAAAGTAGTAATTTTGCACCCGCTTTTCGTGGCACCTGTGTCCGGAGCATTAAGTTTAACATAAAATTTTAAAACAAAAAGACAAATGATTATTGTACCAGTAAAAGAAGGCGAGAACATCGAAAAGGCCCTCAAGAAGTTTAAGAGAAAGTTTGAAAAGACAGGTGTGGTGAAGGAACTCCGTCGCCGTCAGCAGTTCGACAAACCTTCTGTGCTTAAGCGTCTTAAGATGGAGCACGCCATCTACGTACAGCAGTTGCGCACAAACGAGGAATAATAAAGTTCCTTAAAAAATTTGGTAGTTTCGATTTTTTTCCGTAAATTCGTAGCCGAAAAGGATGGTATAGTCCTTTGAAGGCAAAAGAATGATAAACCAGTTTCTGAACTACCTGCGCTATGAGCGGAATAACTCCGCGCAGACTGTGCAGACATACGAGGAGGCTTTAAACGAGTTCGAATCGTATATTATACTTAAGGATAGCGGACTCTCGCTGGCAAAGGCAGATACCGATCTCATCCGCGATTGGATGGAGAGTCTGATGGATAAAGGAAACACTGCGTCAACTATTAATAAGAAGTTGAGCGCCCTGCGTTCCTTTTATCGCTTTTCCCTTAAGCGGAAGCTCGTGGAACACGATCCGGCCCACTGTGTGACCGGCCCCAAGAAGTCGAAACCCCTGCCACAGTTCCTCCGTGAGGGAGAGATGGACAGGCTGCTCGATGACCTGGAATGGGATGATAGTTATATGCATGTGCGCGCGCGTACCATTATATTATTATTCTATGAAGCCGGACTTAGACGCTCGGAGCTGATTGGACTGAACGACGGGGATATAGACTTTGCGGTCGGTCAGTTGAAAGTGACGGGTAAGCGTAACAAACAGCGCATCATTCCTTTCGGGGAGGAACTGGCAGCTGAACTGCGCCACTATATGACAGTGCGCGATGCCCAGTTCGGTGGAGCAGAGGGCGCTCTCTTCCTGAACGATAAGGGTGAGCGGATTGCAGATCATCAGGTGTATGGCATCGTACGGAAGTATTTGTCGGCAGTCACCTCGCTGAAAAAGCGGTCGCCACACGTGCTTCGTCATACCTTTGCCACAGCCATGCTGAACAACGGTGCCGGCCTTGAGGAGATCAAGAGCCTGTTGGGTCATGAAAGCGTCAGTACGACGGAAATCTACACCCACACCACGTTCGAGCAGTTGAAGCGAGTGTATAAAGAGGCTCATCCTAGAGCCTAGTCCTAATTAATAACTATCTTAAAACAGGAGGTAACTATGGAAATTAAGATCAAGTCGATTCATTTCGACACTACCGAGAAGTTACAGGCATTCATCGAAAAGAAGGTTGCCAAGTTGGAAAAGTCTTTTGAGGATATACAGAAAGTAGAGGTGCAGTTGAAAGTAGAGAAGCCTGCAACTGCCGACAACAAGACGGTGAGTCTGTCGGTAGCAGTGCCCGGAAATACGCTGTTCGTGGAGAAGACGAGTGACACTTTTGAGGAAAGTACCGATCTCTGCGTGGATACCATGCGTAACCAACTACAGAAATTCAAGGAAAAATTAAGGGATAGATAAAAAAATCCCGGAAAAATTTTGGTATTTCAAAAATTAGTAGTAACTTTGCAGCCGTTTTCCGACAGGTCGTAAATCTGAATCAGAGAGCGGCTGCATAGAAACGCCTCTTTAGCTCAGTTGGCCAGAGCACGTGATTTGTAATCTCGGGGTCGTTGGTTCGAATCCGACAAGAGGCTCTTCAAGTGTCGGTTTTGGGTGTTTTCCAGAGTGGCCAAATGGGGCAGACTGTAAATCTGCTGTCTTTCGACTTCGGTGGTTCGAATCCATCAGCACCCACACAGGAGACTTGCGGAAATAGCTCAGTCGATAGAGCACTAGCCTTCCAAGCTGGGGGTCGCGGGTTTGAGCCCCGTTTTCCGCTCTAAATGCTGTAATAGCTCAGTGGTAGAGCACTTCCTTGGTAAGGAAGAGGTCCTGAGTTCAACTCTCAGTTACAGCTCTCTTCACTGAAGGAGGAAACTGAAAATTCGTATAATAATTAACAAGTTAATAAACAAGTAAAATGGCAAAAGAGAATTTTGTGCGCACCAAACCGCACGTAAACATCGGTACTATCGGTCACGTTGACCACGGTAAGACAACTCTGACTGCTGCTATCACCACCGTTCTGGCTAAGCAGGGTCTCTCTGAGGTTAAGTCATTCGATCAGATTGACAACGCTCCTGAGGAGAAGGAGCGTGGTATCACTATTAACACCGCTCACGTTGAGTATGAGACTGCTACTCGTCACTATGCTCACGTTGACTGCCCGGGACACGCTGACTATGTGAAGAACATGGTAACTGGTGCTGCCCAGATGGACGGTGCTATCCTCGTTGTGGCTGCAACTGACGGTCCTATGCCTCAGACCCGTGAGCACGTCCTGCTCGCCCGTCAGGTGAACGTTCCCCGTCTGGTTGTGTTCCTGAACAAGTGTGATATGGTTGAGGATGAGGAGATGCTGGAGCTCGTTGAGATGGAGGTTCAGGAGATTCTCGCTCAGTATGAGTTCGAAGATGATACCCCTATTATCCGCGGTTCTGCCCTCGGTGCACTGAATGGTGTTGAGAAGTGGGAAGAGAAGGTGATGGAGCTGATGAATACTTGTGATACTTGGATTCAGGAGCCTCCTCGCGCAACTGACAAGCCCTTCCTGATGCCTGTTGAGGACGTGTTCTCAATTACAGGTCGTGGTACTGTTGCTACTGGTCGTATCGAGACTGGTGTGATCCACGTTGGTGATGAGGTTGAGTTGCTCGGTCTCGGTGAGGACAAGAAGTCAGTTGTTACTGGCGTTGAGATGTTCCGTAAGATCCTGGATGAGGGTCAGGCTGGTGATAACGTAGGTCTGCTGCTCCGTGGTATCGACAAGAATGAGATCAAGCGCGGTATGGTGCTCTGCCATCCGGGTCAGATCAAGCCTTTCAAGAAGTTCAAGGCTTCTATCTACGTGCTGAAGAAGGAAGAGGGTGGTCGTCACACTCCGTTCGGCAACAAGTATCGTCCCCAGTTCTATCTCCGCACCATGGACTGCACAGGTGAGATCACTCTGCCCGCAGGTGTTGAGATGGTGATGCCTGGTGATAACGTAGAGATCACTGTTGAGCTGATCTACGCTGTTGCCCTGAACCAGGGTCTGCGTTTCGCTATCCGCGAAGGTGGCCGTACCGTTGGTTCTGGTCAGATCACTGAGGTGTTCGAGGACTAATCTGATGATTTCGTTATGACGTAAAAACGTGATAACGATAACGACAGAATAAAATTCAAAGCCCCCGCTCAAGGGTGGGGGCTTTCATACGGGAATAGCTCAGTTGGTAGAGCATCGGTCTCCAAAACCGAGGGTCGTGGGTTCGAGTCCTCCTTCCCGTGCGAATAATAAAAGGATATGTTTAAGAAATTTATCGATTACTGCAAGGCTTGCTATGACGAGCTTGCACATAAGACAACTTGGCCGACGCGTAAAGAGCTTACGCACAGCGCAGTAGTGGTGCTTTCTGCATCACTGATTATTGCGTTGGTGGTATGGGCCATGGATTTAGTGTTCAAATCTTTAATGGGTATGGTTTACCCAGGATAACAACTCGTGTAAAATGGCTCAGACTGGCAAGAAATGGTATGTTCTGCGTGCCGTTAGTGGCAAGGAGGCTAAGGTGAAGGAGTATCTGGAGGCTTTGATGAAGCATGATACTTTCCTGGCTGACAATGTTGGTGAGATTCTTCTGCCGACAGAGAAGTATGCCCAGTTGCGCAATGGCAAGCGTGTCGTGAAGGAGAAACTTTTCCTTCCCGGCTATGTGCTGGTTGAGGCAAACCTTCAGGGTGAGATCGCCCATACACTCCGATTCATGCCTAATGTGTTAGGCTTCCTGGGTGGTCTGGATAACCCGACTCCTGTGCGTCAGGCTGATATCAACCGTATATTGGGTACGGCCGAGGAAACGGTCATCCGTAATGAGGATACAGTCATTCCTTATAACGTCGACGATGCTGTGAAAGTAACTGACGGTCCGTTCAATGGCTTCAGCGGCGTGATTGAGGAGGTGAATACAGAGAAGCGTAAACTGAAGGTGATGGTGAAGATCTTCGGTCGTAAGACTCCTTTGGAACTCGCATTTAATCAGGTAGAGAAAGAATAGGGCGTAATTGTTACGGTACGTCCGTTCCGTATATACGGTCATCAGGTGGCTTCCACGCCTATGGCTTATATAACAATTCAATAAATTATTAACAGAAAATGGCTAAAGAAGTTGCTGGATTAATCAAATTACAGATTAAAGGTGGCGCTGCGAATCCTTCTCCTCCCGTAGGACCTGCTCTGGGTTCTAAGGGTATTAATATCATGGGATTCTGCAAAGAGTTCAACGCCAGAACCCAGGATAAGGCAGGTAAGGTGATTCCTGTCGTTATCACTTACTACACTGACAAGTCATTTAGCTTCGAACTGAAGACTCCTCCCGCAGCTGTTCAGCTGAAGGAGGCTGCCAAGCTGAAGAGCGGTTCTGCCGAGCCCAACCGTAAGAAGGTTGCCAAGGTGACCTGGGATCAGGTTCGTGCTATCGCTGAGGACAAGCTGAAGGATTTGAACTGCTTTACCGTAGAGTCTGCTATGAAGCAGGTGGCTGGTACTGCACGTAGTATGGGTATCACTGTCGAAGGGGAGTTCCCTGGTAAATAATTAATAACTTCAATTAGAACAATGAGTAAACTGACAAAAAATCAAAAGTTAGTCGCTGAGAAGGTTGAAGCAGGGAAAGCATACTCTTTGAAGGAAGCCGCCGCACTGGTGAAGGAAATTACCACCACCAAGTTCGAGGCTTCGGTAGATATCGATGTACGCTTGGGCGTTGACCCGCGTAAGGCCAACCAGATGGTTCGTGGCGTTGTATCGCTGCCGAACGGAACTGGTAAGGTGACACGCGTGCTCGCTCTCTGTACGCCTGATCAGGAGGCTGCCG
>JAEETD010000043.1 GCA_016290175.1 Prevotella sp.
CATTGAAAGTAAAAGCAGTTGAACGAAACATTAAGTTCACGAAGGATGAGAACGATCCCGGCGTATGGCGCTATGTGATGCAGCCCGAGCTGTACATCGCCCTGAGTCAGGCGAAGGTGATCAAGGAAGCGGCTCTGCGCAGCGGCGTGAGCCAGGGTGTGATGAAGGCCTGCTGGGATGCGGCCGGTGAGGTGATCAAGGCATGGGCGACCGAGGGTCACAGTGTGGCGCTGCCCGGACTGGGCACCATGCGATTCGGTCTCCGAGCCAAGAGTGTGGCAAAGGTCGAGGATGTGAAGACCGGTCTGATTACGACCCGAAGAATCATCTTCACTCCCGCGCAGGACCTGAAGGATGAGTTGGCTGATACCGCCATCCAGATCACCTGCTACGACCGCAACGGCGATGTGGTGAAGCGCGTGACCTCGGCTGACGCCGGAGAGGTGGAGGACACCGAGAACGGTCAGAGCAGCGAGAACACTCAGAACCAGGACGAGAACGGCCAGAGCTCTCAGGGCGGTAGCAACACCGGTGGTGGTGACAACAACGGCGGCGGAGACGGAGGCGATGGGCTGACGAATGACTAGGCCATAGAGGCGCAGCACACTGGGAGACAGACCCCTCTGTGACATCAAAGATATCACATTTGGGTCAGTCCCCAGTGAGCAGCGCTACGACGCCATGAGTAAAGCAAACGTAAAAAATGGAGATGCGTATGAAGAAGAAGATTATTGAGATTGCGGTGAAGGTAGTAGTAGCCGCGCTCACAGCCTTCCTGACGGCGATTACGACCACAAGTTGTATGGGGTATGGGCCAATTGCGCTCTAGGGAGCGCTGCGAATCACCGGGGACAGGCACACGCTGTGCCATCAAAGATAGCACATCGGTGCCAGATTCCCGCTGACGCGCCTACCCGTGGCCTTTTCCCCATGATTCACAAGAATCCCCTCGCAGAAAGGACTGCGGGGGGATTATTGTGTTGTCGTTGGGCTTAGCGGAGTTTGAGGCCCTGGCCGATGTGGAGGTCGTCGTCGGGCGACATGTGGTTCATTTTGTAGAGGTTCTTCAGGCGGATGCCATAGGACTGGGCGATGGAGTACATCGATTCGCCCGCACGGACATAGTGCAGACGGTCCTTGTAATCCTTCGGGGCCTTCTTCTGCTTCTTCTTCAGCCAGATGACCTCGCCCTCTGTCAGGCGGTCGTCCTTGGAACGCTCATTGTATTTTGCGATCTTCTTATAGCTGATGTTGACTTCATCGCCGATGGTACGGAACGTATCGCCACGACGGGCCACAAGATAGTAGTTCTTGTTGAAGATCTTGATGGGATGCAGGGCGGCACCGCCCACGTTGTGGTCCTTGGTGTGCTCCACCATGAAGCGGTCGGCGGACTTCGCCGTATCGTATTCGTAGAGTTTGTAGAGCTGGATGATCTCGATGAGGCGGTCGGCATACTGCGGATTGGTGGCATAGCCGGCAGCCTTCAGTCCGCGCGCCCAGCCCTTATAATCGGTGGTCTTCAGGCTGAACAGGCTGCGATAGCGCTGACCGTTGGCCAGGAAGCGCGAGTGGTCCTCATAGGACTCGTAGACGGAGTCGTAGGCGCGAAAGCACTCGTTGCGGGCATCGTCGTCGTGATAGACCTTACGGCCCGTCCAGCCGTTGCACTTGATGCCGAAGTGGTTGTTGCCCTTCCGGGCGAGCTCGCTCTGCCCTGCCCCACTCTCGAAGATGCCCTGGGCCAGTGTGATCGAGGCGGGAATCTTCCAGCGGTGCATCTCCTCGATAGCGATATCCTTATATTGATCGATGTACTGCTGATAGCGCTCGTTCCAACGCGCTTGGGCGGTAGAAGTGAGAAGTGAAAAGTGAAGAGTGAATAGTATTAAGAGGAATTTCTTCATGATTTACGTAATTTTGGTGCAAAATTACGAAAAAAGTTCATAATTCATAGTTCATAGTTCATAGTTTTTTCTTATCTTTGCAAAAAATATCAGCAATATATGGAAAATCTGGAACTAAAATCCTCTATGAAGGTCTGTCAGCCTGAAGAACTCTCAGCTGAAGAGCGCCATTTGATTGAACTGGCCATCGCTGCCACCGACCGCAGTTATTCGCCCTATTCGCATTTCAAGGTAGGAGCCGCCGTACGCCTGGAAAACGGTGTGGAGCTCTCAGGTAGTAACCAGGAGAATGCCGCCTATCCTTCAGGTATCTGTGCCGAGCGCACGACATTGTTCTATGCAGGGGCGCAGTATCCCGATGTGCCTGTGAGGATGCTGGCGATTGCCGCCCGTGGCACAGATGGTGAACTGACGGAGGAGCCTACAGGTCCTTGCGGGGCTTGCCGTCAGGTGATCCTGGAGTCGGAAACGAGAGCTGGTGCTCCGATACGGATCCTGCTCTATGGAAAGAAATGTGTCTATGTGATGGATGGCATAGAGACGCTGCTGCCCCTCTGCTTCTCAGAGTTCTAGTAGCAGCCTAAGCCTCGGGCTGTGGAGAGGCTGTCGAGGTGGAAATCATAGATGAGATTGTCTTCGTCGATGAGACGGAATTGCCGTTTGCCCTGGATGCTGTCCTTGGGCGACTCCCAGATGATGCCTGAGAAACGCACGGAATCGGCTGTTTCCACTTTTGGTGTGCGCAGGAGCGAATGCATGAACCGGTATTCGAACACCTGGGTTGTGTCGGTCTGGATGCCCATCACCACATCGTCGGCATAGCCTGTGATGATGCTGCTGTCGCAGAGCAGGGCATGAAGCGGAAGGGTGTTGGTGAACAGCAAGGCGGCTCCGCGGTCGGCATCGAAGGGATAGAACTGGGCGATGGTGCAACGACGGATCTGCGCCTGTCCGCCCTCGATGGACACACACTGGCCTCCCATGTTCGTGATCTGACACTCCTGCAACCTGACATTGGCATTACGACAGAAAACGCCCATGGCCTCACCGTTATGGATGACGCAGCGCAACAGATCGAGACGCAGCGTATTGGCATCAAACGCAGCAGAATCGCAGAGGATGGCATCGTCGCCAGTGTTGCGGATCTCGGTATCGATGAGAACGTTCTTCGTAGAGGTCTCAAAGAAACGGACGCCCCCCCACTGTCCGCTCACACGGTCGTAAGGCAGATAGGAGAACATACGGTCGAGGCGATCGCCACGCAGCAGGCAACTGTCGGTAATCAATGTGCCATAGACGTCGATGCGGGCCTGATGGTGGAAAAAGAGTGTGGTATTCTTCAGCGTCAGTGTCACATTCTGCGGGATCGTCAACCGGCCGAACACAATGATGGGGCGTGAGGAACTGATGGTGGTATCGCGCTGCAGGGTAAGATTTTCCCAGCGCTCTGCATCCCAGGCCCAGGCCCGCAGGTTCACCTTCTGCACCGTACCGCTCTCGAGGGTGAACACCAGGTCATCATCAAGGGAGCGCGGTTCCAGCTGTCGGGTGTCAGCGGGCGTCAGTTCCACAAACACCAGGATGGAGTCCTTGCGACGGATCTCCAGATCGTTGACCAGCGAACCGTTAGAGTTGTCGAGATAAGCCCCGTCGACATTCACGCGGAAGCCTGTCTGGTTGCCCTTTGCCAGACGGACGCTGGAGAGGCGGAGGCCATCGGAATTGTTGTTATAGACCCAGAAGCTATAGGTGGAGGAAGCCGACCTCGAGAAGACGGTGTCCATCTGGAGAGTGTCAGTCTCGAAGGTCAGTCGCAGACTGCTGGACGATGAGAAACTGTCATCATCCTCGCAAGCTATCAACGCTGAAATCAACAGCAGAAAATAAAAAATCCGCTTCATCACAAGATAAAACGGATTTTTTTGCTATTTATTATGCATTATACATTATTAATTATGCATTATTTGAAGTAGCGCTTCAGGAGTCCTGCGAAGCCGGCACCGTGACGGGCCTCGTCCTTTGCCATCTCATGAACGGTATCGTGGATAGCATCGAAACCGGCAGCTTTGGCGTTCTTGGCGATGCGGAACTTGTCCTCGCAGGCACCAGCCTCGGCAGCAGCGCGCTTCTCGAGATTGGTCTTGGTGTCCCATACGCACTCACCGAGCAGTTCGGCAAAACGAGAAGCGTGATCAGCCTCCTCGAAAGCATAGCGCTTGAAGGCCTCGGCAATCTCGGGATAACCCTCGCGATCGGCCTGACGGGCCATAGCCAGATACATACCTACCTCGCTGCACTCACCATTGAAGTGATTGCGCAGGTCATCAATCATTTCCTGTGACACACCCTCGGGCTTGCCGTCGCCAATGCGGTGAACGGTGGCATAGGTGGTCTCACCCTCGTCCTTGAGTTCTGAGAACTTAGAGGCAGGAGCCTTACAGATGGGGCACTTCTCGGGAGCAGCATCGCCTTCATAGATATATCCACAAACGGCGCAGATGAACTTTTTCTTCATAATTGTAATTGTTTTGTTTAGTTATTAATATATAATGTGTATTACGCTTGCAAATATACGAAAAAAAAACAAATCCCGCAAGCATTTTGCGGGATTTGTTACTAATTTATACAGTGTCTAAATGTGCGGGCTTAGAAGAAGAGGTAGCGGTTGTCCACTACATTAGCCTTCTGATAGAGCTCGCTGATGAAGCGGCTGGCTGCCTGGGCGGCCTGCTGCTGCAGACGCTGCTCCATAGCCTTGGCATCGAACTTCTCACCCTCGCGGGTTGCCTTGCGGGTAACCTGGAAGAGATAAGCACCATTGTTACCCTTGACGATTGCTGGACTGAACTCACCCTGCTTCACACCAGCCACAGCACCTGCCAAAGCGGGCTCGCTGCCACCGGTAGCCTGTACGAACACAGGAGCACCGAAGGTAACCTGATTGACAGAGTCGATCTTGGCACCTGCCTTCTCAGCATCGGCAATGCTCTTCACGTTGGCATACTTCGACTTGATCTGCTCGAACTTCTTGTCGTTGAGCACCTCGGTCTTCAACATATCCTTCACGCTCTCGAAATCGCGATAGCCTACGGGATGGATCTTGGTCAGAGCCAGAACGAGCAGGTGGTCGTTGTTGCCACACTCATACAGCGGGCTCACGTCGCCTTCCTTGGAATCGAAGAGCCACTTCATAGCCTCACGGGTAGAACGAAGACCTACCACATTGTGCTCTGAATTGAACATATCCTTGCGCTCCTGCACCTTGAAGCCGAACTTCTCGGCATTCTTCTCAAGGTCGGCCAGCGTCTTGTTCTCGCTGACATACTGGCTGAACTTGTTGTAAGCATCTGAATAAGTGCCCTTAGAGAAATCGATGGTGTGCTTGATAACAGCCACATCATACTTTTCGACCATAGCCTTGCGGCTCAGCACCTGCATCACGATGTTGCCCTGAGAGAACTCCAGGTTCTTCACCTCGTTGATACCGAGGTTGTTGATGCTGGCGAGATAGTTCTTCGACTCCTCGTCCATATTGGTGCTGTTCTCGTACATAGCAGAGGTGAGCCACTGTGACTGACCCTCCTGGCCGTATTTCTTGGCGAGCTCCTCGAAGTTGGCACCTGCCTTCAGGGCTGTGGTGATGCTGTCAGCAGTCTTGCGGATAGCCTCGAGGGTAGCACCTGTCACCTGGATCTGACGATACTCGATAGAGTCGGGAGCCTGGGTCTTGGCAATCAGTTTCACCACGTTCAGCGTATTGTCGGAAGTGGTCTCAAACGGAGCGCTGGTCTGACCAACAGACATAGAATCGAGACGGGTCACGATATCACGGGGATAAGCGTTCTTGGTAGCAGCGATACCCAGATAGGGGAACTGCGACTGAGCCTTGCGCACCACCTCAGCGGGATTGGCACCGCTCTGCAGCTTCTCGCTAGCCTCCTTCATGGTCTTCATCAGCGCCTCGCGGTCTGCAGGAGATGCAACCACTTCGAAGTCGACATACTTGAAGTCGCGGGTTTCCATGGTCTGCTTGAACATCTCCTTCTCAGAATCAAACTTTGCCTTGATGTCGGCATCGCTCACCTTCACGTCGTTGTCGTTGATAGAACTGAATGGAATGCTGGCGAGCAGGATGTCGCTCTCCTGATTCTGACCCTCGAAAGCCATCTTGGCAGAAACGGGGTTAGAGAGCAGAGAACCGACGACGAGGCCCTGGAACTTCTGTGCCAGCGTCTGTGAACGGAGCTGCTTCTCGATGAACTGCCAATACTTGTAGATACGGTCATAAGACTCCATAAGCTGGGGATTGCCAGCGTTCTTCTTGTAATCGTCCAGGAACTTCGTGAGCATGGTCACATCGAAGCGACCGGTCTGCTGATTCACGAAAGGAGACTGACGCAACATGGGGTTGGTACCTTCCTTGAGGATGTTCTGCATCTCCTCGTCGGTAACGGTAAGACCAAGCTTCTGGGCCTCGCTGGAGATGATCTGCTCGTTGACGAACTGGTTCCATACCTGATCCTTCACCTGATTGAGCTCCTCCTCAGAGAGGTTATCACGACCCTGAGTCATCTTGATCACTTCCTGGTACTCGTCGACGAGAGCCTGGAACTCCTGTACATTAACCTTGTTTCCTAACACCTCGCCCACCTGCTGACGCTGCTGGTTCTTGGTTGCTTCACAAGAACGGAATGCCTCCTCAGCAATGAAGGCGAACAGGCCGAGTCCGATGATAATCACCAGAGTCACGCCTCTTTTTCTGATTTTTCCTAATGCTGCCATTTTGTTTTAATTTTTTATTTTTTGTTTTCTTAATCTACAACATATTATTTGTGCGCAATGCGCAATTCAGTCGGCAAAATTACTAAAATTGTCGGAAACAGCGAAATTTTTCTGCAAAAAAAAGCAAGAACGACCCAATTTCGTTGGTTAAAAATGCTTATTCCAGCACTTTTAGCCGTACAAGTTCGATTTTTGTAGCCGTATTCTTCATTATTTTGAACTCAAACGACTTGATGCGTATCACCTCGTTGAGCTTCGGGAATGACTGATATTCATGGAGGATAAGGCCTCCAACTGTCATATATTCGTCACTCTCGGGCAACTCCAGGGAGAACATCTCATTGACCTTTTCTATCTCCAGGCGGGCAGAAAGGACATACTCTCCTTCTGCCACCTTTTTGGCCACATGACTCTTGTTGTCGTGCTCATCCTCGATCTCACCGGTTATCTCCTCCATGATGTCCTCCAGCGACACCAGGCCGCTGGTACCGCCAAACTCATCGACGACGATGGCCAGAGAGCGCTTCTGCTGCATCAGCGACTTCATGAGCTTGGAGGCGAACATCGTCTCAGGCACGAAACTGATCTCGCGGATGATCTGGGATTTGAGATCGGAGATATGCAGACTGTCGGAACCCGTCAGACGGAACATATCGGAAGAGTGGATATAGCCGATGACGTGGTCGATATCCTCATGATAGACAACGATCTTGGAGTGTCCGCTCTCGGTAAACACCTGCTTCAGATTGGCTATCGTATCGGTATCCTCCACGGAATCGATCTCCGTACGAGGTACCATACAGTCTCTCACCTTCGTCTCAGAGAAATCAAGGGCATTCTGGAAAATCCTCACCTCCTCGCCTATCTCCTCATCGTCCTTCGCATTGTCGATACTCGACTGCACCAGATAGTCGAGGTCTACTTTCGTAAATTCCTTATCCCCGACGTTCTTGTTCATCCTGACACCGAAGATACGCAGGATACCCTTGGAGAGCAGTGTGGCGATACGGCTGATGGGATAGAGGACGACGTAGCAGAGCCACGCAGGAACAGCGAAGATGGTGAGCATCATGTTGGGATTGCTCTTGAAGATGGTCTTCGGCAGGAATTCACCCGTAAACAGCACGATCAGCGTCGACAGCAAGGTGTCGGCCGTCACCCGCGTCCCATCGTCAAGCATATAGAACAGCGTCTGGTCGAAGATCTGGGCAAACAAGATTCCGTAGATAACCAGCGAGATATTGTTACCCACAAGCATCGTTGATACGAAATTGTTGGGATGCTGATAGAATACGCTGATGATCCTCTGGGAGATTCCGCCTTTCTCACGATCCATCTCCGCCAACATCCTGTTGCTCGACACGAAAGCGATCTCCATGCCTGAGAAGAAGGCGGAGAACAGCATTGAAACGAGTAATCCTATGATGAGTGATGACATGTCTGAAAAACGTTATTCCGGAATCTCTTGTAAAGTCCTGGCATGCTTCTGTGTCTGCGGACGAAGGATGGGCTCCGACTGCTGCTGGGTAGTATCGCCAGGAGCAGTGTCCTGATTCTTGTTCTCGCCAGTCATATCCTCTGTCTTGAAAGAGCCCTTCGAGTTGCTGACCGTATAGTGCGCCATATGCTCGTCGCTGCGGAAATAGGTTCCCTGAAGTGTTCGTTCAGGGGTTGTCACCTTAGAGAACACATTCGAATAGAGCTCGTGTTTCAGGCCGTCCCAATACAGTTCCTCGCTCTGATAGACCAGGCCATTGACATTCCTGATGCGCACACGACCACGCAGATGCCAAAGCTTTATCTGGTCAAAATACCAGGCGGTATCAGCCTGTACATAGGCCTCGACATGGAAGTTCTGGTCGAACTGTTCAAAGAAGACGCCTTTCTCGAATGTCCAGCGGGTGGGCTGCTTGATCACATTCACGTCCCATCGCTCGGTGACAATCTTATATTTGATGACGCCAGAATCGCTGATGAGGGTGTTGACGCCATAGGAGACCATCATCGACACGGAATCGCGGTCGTAGATGGCAGGAGCCGTATGTTCCTGAGCCTCTTCACAGGCAGTGAATAGTGAATAGTGAATAGTGAATAGTAGTGGCAGAGTCATCCGCCACCACTTTCTCTTCACTATCTCACACTTCTCACCCATCACTATTCAACTTTCCATTTAGCGAACCATCGTTCATTGAAGGTGATACCCAGATTGATGCGGAAGGTATTCTCCTTCACCAGACCATCCACAGACTGGTTCACCCACTGGGCACTGATATTCAGATAGGAACGTGCATTGAGCTGGTTCTGGATAGGGATGCCGAAACCTGCACTCACGCTGTATTGCTTCGGACCGTCGATATTACCTATTTTATAATATGGGGTCATATAGCTTGCACCGATACGATATTTGATACGGTCAATCAAACGGCGGCTGTTATAGCGGGGTGTCCACTCCGTACCGATTGTCATCTTATAGGAATCCTTCAGCATGTCAGGAGCCAGCTGATACTGTCCGTTCGACTCCTTGGGAAACTTCAGGTCGCCCCAGCGCTGCATGGTGGCATCAACGCCAACGGTCAAAGTGTTCAGACGGGAGTAAGCCAGTCCTACACCAAAGGTATGAGGCAGCTCCAAGGCATCGCTGATGACCAAGTGGGTGGTATCTGCCTTACCGATAGAAGAATTGGAATTGATGATATCACAAGTGGCATCGGTATTCAACTTATGTCCCAGACCGTAAGTGGCACCCAGTGTCAGCCTGTCTCTCTTACCCAAACTAAGATCATACTGAAGACCGAAGTCCAGCACGTAATTGGACACATCAGCCTGGTATTTCTTTGTCAATGAGTTGACAGCTGAAGAACTCGCAAGGAGAATACTGCGTTTATAACCGCCCCAGAGGTAGCCCACATTGAATCCTGCTGAGAGATGGCCCAGACGGGCTCCCATACCGACAAAGATCTTCTGCAAGCCTCCGTCGCCGGAATAGGCCGTCGACATCGTTGACTGTGCTTCGGGCAGATATACGGAACTTGAATAATCATACCCCACATTCGTGACGGGCAAGATACCAAAGGTTGCACCCACGTTCTTCATGAGTCGGAAAGAACCGACTGCATATTCAAAATTACCGGTACGGGCATTCTTCTTGACCCCATTCTCCTCAAAATGCGTCAGCGATGCGGAAAGTCCCATATCGAAGAGCATCGTCAGGGAGTCGACATATGCATAGGAGGCAGGGTTTGCTGTATTCACCTGATTGCCTTGATGAAGGGCAATGCCAAGACCATCCATACCTCTGTTCTGACTGCCTCCCTGCTGTGCTATCTCACCCAAGCCGAACTGACTGTAGGGAGAATTGGTGGCTCCTTGGGCGAAGGCTGTCATCGCAGACGATGCGATCAGAAAACTGACCAGAATTCTATTCATATTTATATCTTACTATCTGTTGAAAATCATTTCAGCGTGCAAAATTATTGAAAAAAAATCGAAATAATCGCTTTTTACTGAAAAATATAAGTTATTTTTGCATCGTGAAACATTTAGAAATGACATTTAAGACATCTATAACGGCATTTATCCTGCTGATTATCAGCGGAATAATGTCTGTTTCGGCTCAAAATGAGCCCACTTTGGACTTAGACTCCATAGACATCAGTCTGCTCACATGCTCGCCTCATGAGGAGATATACAGTCTCTATGGCCACTCGGCACTCCGCTATCATGACCTCAGGACGGGTGAGGATGTGGTTTTCAACTGGGGACTCTTCAATTTCAAGGCTCCACATTTCGTGGCGCGCTTCGTTTTCGGACTGACGGATTATGAGTTGGGTACTACCCCCCTGCCCTATTTCTGCAACTACTATCGCAAATGGGGCAGCAGTGTGACGGAACAGAAACTCAACCTGACACCGGAGGAAAAGAAGGCGGTGATACAGGCGCTGAATAAGCACCTGATGCCCGAGAACCGTGTCTACCGCTATAACTTCTTCTACGACAACTGTTCCACCCGTCCGCGAGACATCATCCTCAAAAATATCAGTGGCAAGATAGAATACCAGCTGCGGGAGGATTTCTTCCCAACCTATCGTGAGATGGTGCACGAATGCGTCAGAAACCATCCCTGGGCGAAGTTCGGCAACGATATCCTTCTGGGTATCAAGGCAGACCAGCCTACCACCCACGAACAGCAGGAGTTCCTTCCCCAACATCTGATGTACGACTTCGACCATGCACAGATCTACAAGAATGGTGAATACCGGCCTTTGGTCTCCGGGCGTGATATGCTCGTACCTCCTGGCGTACAGATCATTGAGGAGGATTTCCCCCTTTCGCCCATTGTGACATTCCTGATATTGCTGGTCATCTCTGTCTGCGTCCTGATACAGGAATGGCGCAGACACAAGACCTATAAATACTGGGATGCCTTGCTGATGTTGCTGCAAGGTCTGGCTGGCTGCGTGCTCTTTGCGATGCTCTTCTCCGAGCACCCCACCACCAGCACCAATCTTCAGATCCTGCTGTTGAACCCCCTACCCTTGTTCTTCATCCCAGCCATCCTGAAGCGTAAGCAGCATACATGGTGGTGGACCATTCTCCTCACGATGATCGTTCTGTTCTTCATCGGAGGATTCTTCCAGGTGTATGCGGAGGGAATGTATATCCTGGCATTATGTTTGCTAATCAGATTTTGGAGTCATTATAAGAATGCATAAAAACAGATACCTATACATCACATTGCTCGCCGTATTGGGATTCAATACGGAAAGCATTCAGGCACAGGAGACTAAGACACAAGAGTCTATCAAATATGCACCACGACTGGTGGTCAACATCACGATTGACCAGTTGCGCAGCGACTATCTCGAGGCTTTCTCGCCCCTCTATGGCAAAGGCGGATTCAAGCGGTTATTGGCTGAAGGGCTGGTCTATGACAATGCATCCTATCCCTTTGCGACTATCGACCGCGCTTCTGCCATCTCGTCAGTCTTCACGGGCGTCTCACCGTATTATCATAGTATCGTGGGTGAGAGATGGCTCGACAAGGAGACCCTCCGCCCCGTTCTCTGTACTGACGACAAACGCAAGCCCGGACAGGACTCTCCTGTCCAGATGCAGGTATCTACCATCTGCGACGAACTGAAGGTAGCCACCGAAGGACAGGCAAAAATTTTCGCCATCGCACCACAGAAAGATGCAGCCATCCTCTCCGCAGGCCATGCTGCCGATGCCGCCTATTGGCTGGATGACTTCAGCGGACAATGGAAGACTTCAGAGTATTACTTGAACTCGCTCCCGTCATGGGTATTGTATATCAATGAATTACAATCACCGAAGGCAAAGATCCTGTCACAACAGTGGGAGCCTGTCTTCCCCTTGGCGGGCACCTTCAACTATTATCAGCACATCGGTGATCAGAAGCCCTTCAAGCATCCCTTTAAAGACGAAAGAAAATTCATAGAATACAAGGCCAGCGGATTGGTGAATACCGATATCACCGACCTTGCCACACAATGTGTCACCAATCATGGACTGGGCTATGACCGCGTGACGGATATGCTCTGCCTTACCTATTATGCAGGCACCTATGACCATAAGCCTGTGTCAGAATGTCAGATGGAGCTGCAGGACACCTATGTCCGTATCGACAGAGAGCTGTCGCGTCTGATTACTGCCCTTGAGCAGCGCCTGGGTGCAGAGCATGTGATGTTCGTGCTCACCAGCACGGGCTACAGCGATGTGGAGAGTGCCAACTACGAGAAATACCACATCCCTTCCGGCATCTTCTACATCAACCGCACGGCTAATCTGCTGAACATGTATTTCGGCGCCATCTATGGTCAAGGCCATTATGTTGAGACCTGTTTCAGCAACGAGATATACCTGAATCATAAGTTGCTCGAATCCAAACGCATCAGTCTGACAGATGCCTCACAACGGGCTCAGGAGTTCATCTCACAGATGTCTGGTGTCCGCAATGTATACACATCTCTGCAATTGCTCAGCGGTAATAACCTGCAGATCAGCAAGATCCGCAACGGATTCAACCCCGAGCGCAATGGCGATATCCTCATTGAGGTATCACCGGGTTGGCAACTGCAGAATGAGAATACCAAGGAGGATTATCTCTCAAGAGCCTCATTCGTACAATTTCCCATTATCATTTTCGGAGCCGGTACGAAGGCAGAGCGCGTGAAAACGCCTGTCACCATCGACCGCATAGCCCCAACCATTGCAAAAACCATCCGCATCAGGGCACCTAACGCCTGTTCGTCAGAACCGTTGTTCTGACATACAGAACTATTGTTCTGGCTTTTTCTTTGGTGGTTACGAAAATAATTCGTACCTTTGCACCCGTTTTCAATAAATAGTAATTTGTAAATCGTAAAATTATCAATATGAATTTCAACAAGATCCTAAAGTCATTGTTTGGCGATAAGTCGTCACGCGACATGAAACTGATTCAGCCCCTCGTGGAGAAAGCCAAGACCTTTACCCCACAAGTGGAAGCCATGAGCAATGACCAACTCCGTCAGCGTACGAAGGAGTTACAACAGCAGGTACAGTCGTCTGCCACTGAGCAGAAAGCGAAGATTGCAGAACTGAAGGCTACCATCGAGAACACCCCCATCGATGAGCGTGCAGACATCTTCGCACAGATAGACAAGATTGAAAAGGAAGTACTCGAGATCTACGAGAAAGCCCTCGACGAAGTGATGTACGAGGTGTTTGCCATCGTCAAGGAAACCGCCCGCCGTTTCGCAGAGAATGAGGAGACGATTGTGACAGCTACCGATTTCGACCGTGAACTGGCAGCCGACCCCCGTAAGGATTTCATCACCATCGATGGCGACAAGGCCATCTATCATAACCACTGGACTGCAGGCGGTAACGACCTGAAATGGGAAATGATCCACTACGACGTGCAGTTGTTCGGTGGTGTTGTGCTCCATCAGGGAAAGATTGCCGAGATGGCTACTGGTGAAGGTAAGACCCTTGTGGCTACCCTCCCCGTGTTCCTCAACGCCCTCACCGGCAACGGTGTACATGTGGTTACGGTGAACGACTATCTGGCTAAGCGTGACTCCGAGTGGATGGGTCCGCTCTATATGTTCCATGGTCTGAGCGTAGACTGTATCGACAAGCACCAGCCTAACTCTGAGGCCCGTCGTAAGGCCTATCAGGCTGATATCACTTTTGGAACCAACAATGAGTTCGGTTTCGACTACCTGCGTGATAACATGGCCATCTCGCCAGCCGACCTCGTGCAGCGTGCCCATAACTACGCCATCGTCGATGAGGTCGACTCCGTGTTGATCGACGATGCTCGTACACCGCTCATCATCTCTGGTCCTATCCCCAAGGGCGACGACCAGATGTTCGAGGAGTACCAGCCTTTGGTGGAACGTCTTGTAGGCGTGCAGAAACAGTTGGCTACGCAATATCTCGCTGATGCCAAGACCCTCATTACTGCTGGTAACCAGCTCATGGAGGCCGGCAATAAGAAGGAAGGTCAGGAGAAGCTCGATCAGGGATTCCTTTCTCTGTATCGCTCACATAAGGCCATGCCGAAGAACAAGCCCCTGATCAAATACCTCTCTGAGGAAGGCATCAAGGCCGGTATGCTGAAGACGGAAGAGATCTATATGGAAAATAACAACCGTCGTATGCCTGAGTGCGTTGAACCTCTTTATTTTGTGGTCGACGAGAAACTGAACTCCTGCGACCTCACTGATAAGGGTACTGCCTGGCTGGCTAAGCAGGTGAACGATGCCGAGCTCTTCGTGCTGCCTGATATCACCTCGGAACTCTCTGCCCTCGAGGCCGAGACGGGTCTGAGCGATCAGGAGCGTGTCGACAAGAAAGACGAGCTGATGGCTCACTATGCCGTCCAGAGCGAACGTGTACATACTCTCCAGCAGTTGCTGAAGGCCTACTGCATGTTCAACAAGGACGATGAATATGTGGTTATCGACGGTGAAGTGAAGATCGTTGACGAGCAGACGGGCCGTATTATGGAGGGACGTCGCTGGAGCGATGGTCTGCACCAGGCTGTGGAGGCCAAGGAGCATGTGAAGGTAGAGGCTGCCACACAGACCTTTGCCACCATCACTCTGCAGAACTACTTCCGTATGTACCACAAGCTCGCAGGTATGACCGGTACCGCTATCACCGAGGCTGGTGAGTTCTGGGATATCTACAAACTCGACGTAGTGGAGATTCCCACCAACCGTCCTGTGATCCGTAACGACCAGGATGACCGTGTCTACAAGACCGCACGTGAGAAATACAAGGCTGTCATCGAGGAGATCGTGAAGATGCGTAACGAAGGCCGTCCGACGCTGATTGGTACTACTTCCGTGGAGATCTCAGAGTTGCTCAGCCGTATGCTCGATATGTATGTCAATCCTGAGACAGGCAAGCGCGAGGGTATCCCCCACCAGGTATTGAACGCCAAGCTCCACCAGAAGGAGGCTGATATCGTTGCACTCGCTGGTCAGAGTACCAATGGCAAGGGAGCCGTTACCATCGCCACCAACATGGCCGGTCGTGGTACCGATATCAAGCTCTCGCCTGAGGTGAAGGCTGCCGGTGGTCTCGCCATCATCGGTACAGAGCGTCACGAGAGCCGTCGTGTCGACCGTCAGTTGCGTGGTCGTGCAGGACGTCAGGGAGATCCGGGAAGTTCTGTCTTTTATGTATCTCTTGAAGATAAGCTCATGCGTCTCTTCGCCTCCGAGCGTATCGCTTCCGTCATGGACCGCTTGGGCTTCAAGGACGGTGAGATGATTGAGAGTCCGATGATCTCGAAGAGCATCGAGCGCGCCCAGAAGAAGGTCGAAGAGAACAACTTCGGTATCCGTAAACGTCTGATTGAGTACGACGATGTGATGAACAAGCAGCGTACCGTCATCTACGAGAAGCGTCGTCACGCCCTCATGGGTGAGCGTATCGGTATGGATATCGCCAACATCATCTGGGACCGCGTGGTGAACATCATCGAAAATAATGACTATAATGGTTGTAAGGAGGAGTTTCTCCACATCCTGTCGATGGAGGTTCCCTTCACCAGCGATGAGTTCATCAACCAGCCACGTGAGACACTTACCGAGAATGCCTTCCAGGCTGCCGTCGGTAACTTCAACCGCAAGACCGAGCGCATCCAGCAGGTGGCACAGCCCATCATCAATCAAGTCTACGAGAACCAGGGTCATATGTACGAGCGTATCATGGTGCCCATCACCGACGGACGTCGTATGTTCAATATCCCCTGTAACCTCAAGGAGGCCTATGAGACTGAGTCGAAATCCGTCGTCAAGGAGTTCGAGAAGGCCATCCTTCTCCATATCATCGACGATTCCTGGAAGGAGAACCTCCGCCAGCTCGACGAACTGAAGCACTCCGTACAGAATGCTTCTTACGAACAGAAAGACCCGTTGCTGATCTTCAAACTCGAGTCAGCTAAGGTCTGGGATGCGATGATCAATGAGATGTACAACCGCATTACCTCCATCCTCACCCGTGCCCAGATTCCTGAGATGCAGCAGGTGCAGGAGGCCGCTCCCGAGCAGCACACCCAGCGCCAGCAGTACACAGAGTCGAAGCAGGAGATCGGCGAGGAGCAGCTCGTTGACCGTAATCAGCAGGTAGCAGCCCAGCACGATACCCGTGCACAGCAGCCTCGCACACCGATCATCAAGGATAAACTCCCTGGACGCAACGATCCCTGTCCCTGTGGTTCCGGCAAGAAATTCAAGAACTGTCACGGTAAAGGCATCGTATGATAGTGAATAGTGATTAGTTAATAGTGAATAGTTAATAGTTAATAGTTATGATTACTATTTCAAATATCAAAAAGGCCTTCGGCAAAACCATCGCCAGTGATATCCCCTCGTTCGTGGTGAACGATGGGGATATCCTTGGCCTCGTAGGTAACAACGGCGCTGGTAAAACCACGCTGTTCCGTATGATTCTCGACCTGCTGAAACCCGACGAGGGCCAGGTGACCATCACCCGTCCTTCTGATTCCCGTTTCAGCAGAAGCGAAAAGGCTGAAACCGTAAATCCTACAGAGTCGGAAGAATGGAAAGACTGGACAGGCGCCTATATCGACGACTCCTTCCTCGTTGACTTCCTCACCCCAGAGGAGTTTTTCGCCTTCTTGGGCAAGATCAACAATATCCCTCAGGAAGAGATCGACGAACGTCTCAAACCCTTTGAGCGTCTGGCGGGTGGCGAGATCTTCGGACAGAAGAAACTCATCCGCAACCTCTCTGCCGGTAACAAGCAGAAGGTGGGCATTATGTCGGCCCTCATTCTGCGTCCCAGACTGGTCATACTCGACGAACCCTTCAACTTTCTCGATCCATCGTCGCAGAACATCCTGAAGCATATCCTGACAGATTATAACCGCGAGACGGGAGCAACCGTTCTCATCTCCAGTCATAACCTCGCCCACACCATCGACATCTCCACACGTATCGCCTTGTTGGAGAAAGGTCAGATTATCCGCGACCTGCCCAATGCTGAGGGCAGTGCCCGTCAGGAGCTCGAAACCTATTTCGAGACCGCTGCAGAAAGCTAAATGAACCGATAACCTATCGTTTCACTTCTTATTTTTCCATTTTACTTGAATTGGAAGATATTAATGAACCCCGTCATGGCAAAGACGGCGCGAATATCGTCGGAAACACCTCTGATGTAGAGCTGGTCGCCCTTTTCTTTTGCACTCTTTAGAATACGTAAGAAGATGCGGAGACCGGCAGAACAGATGTATTCCAGATCTGTACAATCGATAATGATATCTTGTCCGTTACAGTCGTAAAGAGGACTCAATGCCTTTTCGGCCTCAATGGCGGTTGGAGTATCCAGACGTCCCTCCAGATAGGCTACCGCATTGCCGTCTTGTTCTTGAATTGTTACTATCATATTTATCGTTATTAATTTTTTAATTGTATATATCAGTGTATCTATTGCAATGGTGTCAGCGGATATACTATGTTCACAATGAAGATATTAGCCAGGAGGATGATAATGTTCATCAGCAGGCCGATACGCATGAAATCACTGAAACGGTAACCACCGGGGCCATAGACCAGCATATGGGTGGGTGAGCCTATAGGGGTGGCAAAACTGCTGCTGACACTCACCATCAAGGCAACAAGGAAAGGGAATGGATCGTAGCCCAGCTTCTCAGCGGCCTCGTACATAATGGGGAAGAACATGGCTCCCGCCGCTGTGTTCGATATGAACTCGGTGATGAAGGTGCCGACAAAGCAGATGGCTGTCATGACGACAAGCGGGTTAGTGCCGCAGACATCGAGGATACCCAAAGCCAAGCGCTCAGCGATGCCCGTCTTCTGGATGGCAAGGCCTAGAACAGCACTGCCGGCGAAGACCATGAGGATTTCCCAGTTGATGGCCCGCATAGCTTGATCAACGTTGCAGCAGCGGCAGATGAGCATGGCTGCGGCAGCAAGGAAGGCGCATTGTAGCAGTGGCATGATGCCCAGGGCCGAGAGGGTGACCATAGCAATCATAATGGCGGTGGAGACAAGCGTACCACGCCCGATGTTGGGTACATCCTCGGAGTCGAAGAAATGGATAGAGCTTCTCAACGACGAGGTGTTGACGTTGATGTGCTTCGGACATACAAACAGCAATGTGTCACCTGCCTGCAGCACTACCTGTCGCGGCACCTCATTAATGCGCTCACCACGTCGGGCGACAGCTACCAGCATCAGATTGTTGTCCTTCTCAAACGTACTACCACCGATGGTCGTTCCTATCAGGTTACTGCCGAAGTTGATATAGGCAGTACGCAACTGACGACTCGTGTCCAACTCACTCATGGAAAAGACATGATGGTCGGCACTCACCAACTGGTGGTTCTTCGCCATCTCCAGAATCTCGTCGATCTGTCCGGCATATACCAGATGGTCACCTCCCATGACAATCTCGTCCTCATTGACGGGCGACGGGACATCGTCGAAGTGATACATTTCTATCAGGCTACCGCCATTGACATGAAAAAGATTGGCCTCGGCGAGCGTCTGACCGATATACGGATTGTCCGACGGCACCTGCAGTTCCACGGTGTACTCGCCCGTAGATTCGAAAGCATTCTCGGGGGCATTACGTTCGGGCAGCAGACGGCGCATGGCAATGACCGACAGTATGCCGACGGCCAGACAGAACAGGCCAGGGATGGTGGTGGTCAGTACGTTCATCGCTTCGCCCGTCTTCTCCTCGTAGAGTCCGCTGATGATCAGGTTCGGAGGCGTACCGATAAGGGTGCAGACACCGCCCATACCAGAGGCATAACTCAGGGGAATCAGCAGTTTGGAGGGTGATACACCGAGTTTCTTCGACCACATCTTGACGATATTGACGAAGAGTGTCACGACGGTTGTATTGCTGAGGAACGAGCTGAGCACTGCCACCGGTAGCATCAGTCGCGTCACCGCCTTCGAATAGCTGTCTGGAGTGCCGAGCAGATGTTTGACTATCCATTGCAAGACACCGGTATGCGTCAGTCCGGCGACAACCACAAACAGCACACCGACAGTGATGACCGACGTACTGCTGAAGCCAGAGAAGGCTTCCTTGGCATCGAGCACTCCTGTGACAAACAAGATGCCGATAGCACTCAGAAACACCACGTCGGAGCGCAGTTTGGTGAACAGCATCACACTGAACATGACCAATACTGTGACGATGGTGATCCAGGCATCAATGCCAAAGCCTAAAATTAGAATGGAATTCATAATTATATCAAAGTTTCTTTCTCAGTGTCAGTACATTAAGGTTGTTGACGCGCTCATAGTTGATGGAGTCCATCATCTGGCGCACCAGATGGATACCCAGTCCACCGATAGGACGTTCCTGAGCAGAAAGCGTCGTGTCGACATCAGCATGGACGGTTGGGTCAAAGGGTGTGCCACTGTCAATGATGACGAATTTCAGTCGCACGTCGTTGGAAAGGGCCTCGATGGTCACGTCGCCTTTTTTACCACGTGGATAGGCGTAGTTCATCACGTTGACCACTGCCTCCTCGATGGCAAGATTCATCTGCATGGTGACAGTTGGATTGAACCCCACGGCCTCACACACGGCATCGACGAAGGCGGTCAGTCGCGGCACCTCGTTGATATCGTTGGGTAACACAATGCTCTTACGCATTTTCACGTCGCGCTGCTGCTTGATATATTGGATGGCCATCAGCGTGAGGTCATCGCTCTGCTCGGCATCGCCCACAAACTGATGGACGGCATCGGTCATCAGTCCGATCAGTTGTCTCGGTTCCTGCTGATGATGGGCGAGAGCCTGGGCGGCCACGTCGTTGATACGCTCCATCCGGAACTGGTTATGGGTGGCATCCTCAGCCTCGGTCAGTCCGTCGGTGAAGAGGAAGATCGTGGTGCCGGTGAAGATCTGCGCCTCCTGCAGGGTATATTTCCATGAGGGCATGACACCGACGGGGATGTTCGCGTCGCAAGACAGCAGACCGACGCCAGCACCGACGAGCAACGGAGCATCGTGGCCTGCGTTGCAGTAGTGCATGCGTCCTGTGGGCAGGTCGAGCACACCGATAAAGAGGGTGACGAACATATTGGTCTCGTTCATGTCAACCATCGTCTGATTCAGAGCGGCCATGATATGGTCAGGCATCGATTCACGGGCCGAGACAGTGCGGAAGACAGCTCTGGTGACGGCCATGAAGAGCGAGGCGGGCACACCTTTGCCTGAGACATCACCGATGCAGAAGAAGAGTTTCTCGTCGCGGAAGTAGAAGTCGAACAGGTCGCCGCCCACCTCCTTGGCGGGAGTTAGCGAGGCATAGAGCTGCACATCGTCACGTTCGGGATAGGTCGGGAACTTCTTGGGCAGCATGCCCATCTGTATGCCACTGGCCACCTGGAGCTCACTCTCTATGGAAGCCTTCTGGGCGGTAGTGTTCTTCAGTTCGTCGATGTATTTCACGAGTGACTGCTGCATACCAGCGAACGAGTGGCTCAGCTGACCGATCTCATCGGTACGCTGGAAGTCGGGCAGCTGGGTGTCGAACTGTCCCGAGGCGATGGTCTCGGCCTCGACAGCCAGACGGCGCAGAGGACTGAGCTCACGGGTGATAATACGGATGAAGAAGTAAAGCATGAGCAGCAAACCCACCAAGACGATAGTCATGACGGTGCGGCGCAGACGGTCGAAGCCGCCGAAAATATCACTCTCAGGGCAGACGATGGCCATCGAGCAGCCTGTCTGGCCAAGGGGTTCGTAGAACACATAACACTTTTCTCCGCCGAGTTCCATCTGCTTCATACCTTCCTCACCCCGCTGCATTGCATGACCCAGGGCGACCATAGCTGTGTCAGGAGTTTCCATGGTCTGTGTGAAGATGGTCTGACGTGTGATTTTCGTAGAGTCAGGATGCACGAAGAAAGTGCCTCCACGACCTATCATGATACTATACGAATTGGGATATGGCTTTACAGCTGAGATAGTCTGCGAAAGCCAGTTCAGCGACAGACTGGTGTTGATGACACCGATCAACTTACCATTCTTATCCTTAATGGCCCTGCAATAGCTGGTCACCATCTCGCTCGTGTTCGTAGCAACGTCCAGATCGACGTAAGGTTCCGTCCAGCACGGATGGTCAAGGAGCGTGGGCATGAGATACCAGTCCATAAAGAAATACTGGTAGTGGTCGCTGCCGCCCTGTGTGGTGCGGATAGTGTCGCCTACATGTTTGGAATAGGCAGAGAAATAGCGTCCGTAATTCTGGAAGTAGTAAGGCTCGAAAGCGATGGAACAGTTGTAGAAGTCGGGGTTGTTCTGAAGCAAACTCCGGCTATAGACAAACATAGAGTCGGCCCTGTCGGGATGTCGCTGTACGAGCCATCCTGTCATATTCGAAGCCACTTCGACACGGTTCAGGATACCCTCCACACGCAATGAGGTCTTATCGAGGATCTGCGTTGCCTGGTTGATGGCCTCCTGGCGTACGGCCTCTCTCGACTGGTAGAACAGGAAACTGAGGGCTGCAATGAAGATGATGGCAGCAAACATGACAACCCACAGGCTGACCCTGACGGATAGCTTCCGGTGGATATAGGCGATGATCTTATTCATACAGATATTCAATGTTCACTTAATTCTTCATACGTCACCTCACGGGTCAACATCTTATTGTCTACCATCAGACGGCTGGCCTGACGCACCATGTCGGGACGCAGGCGAAATTCACGTTTCTTTGACTCGCGGTCAACCTGCAGGCGCAGCACCTCCTTGAGCATCAGCCGTTGTAACACACGGTTGGTAGCAATGTGGTTCTTGTCAACATATTGCATTACGATGTCCAGTGCCTCGTCGGGATGCTGGGCAGCCCACTCCCACCCTTTCCGGCTGGCCCGGGCGAACTTCGCAGCCTGATCGCGGTGCTTCTCATAGTAGGCTCGTGTCATATAGACACCGTCTTCCTGCACGTTGTAGCCATGATCACAGAAACGGTATACATTCTTATCGGTCATCTCAATGCCCGCCTGCACCAGCTGGTAGTACTCGTTATAGCTCATGGCCAGTGTGGCGTCGAGGGCACCGGCCACAAATAAATTAACGTTCTGGGCAAAACGCACCCACTGGTAGTCCAGGTGGTCCTTGATACTCATGCAGATGGCCAGCTGACCAAAGCCCACGCTCCAGATACCCACACGGGCACCTTTCTGCGTCAGCGGGTCCTTGCCCCGGGCTGAGACAATGACCATCGCGTTGTTCATCGATGTCTGGAGAATGTTCACGAGGGGAACACCTTCATCCACAATCTCCATCGCCTGACAGAACTGCAGCGTCGTGGCCTGACACTCATTCTTGCGGAGTCGGCTCATGGCAGGCTGGGTGGCCGACGGATGTTCGATCCTGACCTTCACGCCTGCCTCACGATAGAACCCTTTCGCCTCGGCCACATAGTAGCCGGCAAACTGTGCCTGTGCCGTCCATTGCGGCGTAAACACGATGGTCTCGTCCTGTGCAGCCACTGTAGTCGGTAGGCAGGCAAAGATGGTGAGAATGGCGGTCAACGCCCATGTCTTTCTTTTGATCATAGCATCATCTTCTTTTTCAACACACTGAGGGACGTTCTGTTGTGTTCGTATCTGACACAAAGAACCGTCCCTCAGTAATGGGTTTTCAGGCCTTCAGACTTAATTGTTGACCGAGCCTCCGACGATATCTAGGAGCTCGTTCGTAATAGCCTGCTGACGGCTCTTGTTGTACTGAAGGTTCAGTTCACGCAGCAACTCATCTGCATTATCAGTAGCAGTCTGCATTGCCACCATACGGGCGGCATGCTCCGACGCATTCGAATCCAGCAGGGCTGTGTAAAGCGACAGGTGGGCAAGCTTCGGAATGAGCTGCGAGAGCACGGTATCCATATCAGGCTCGACGATGAAATTATCGTTCAATGGTTTCACATCCTCCTGCTCATGGCTCGTCTCACGTTCTCCACGCTTCTTCAAATACTCCTGCGACTCCTTCGTGGCAATCACAGAGGTCAGGTCGCGTTCGTGATCTGCCTGCAGCTCCGACTCCACATCGATGGGCAGGAAGGTCTTACGTGTAAGCACCTGAGAGCCTGCACTCTTAAAGTGATGATAGATCAATTCTACCTTATCTATCTCACCATCAGCGAATTTCTTACCTAACTCCATCGCGATTTCGATACACTGCTGCACATTGGGTTTGTCGGCCAGAGCGGAGAATTCACCCTGTACTTTCAGACCCAGTTTCTGCGCCTTCTCATAGACCTTACGACCGATGGGATAGATCTCCACATTGTCGCGACCGATAATCTTATCGTACTCGTTGACCGCCTGTAGCATCATTTTGATGGTGTTGGCATTGAAGCCGCCACAAAGTGAAGAGTTCGACGTGAAGACCACAAGTGCAGCCCGTTTCACGGGGCGTACCTGATCGTAGATGGTCTGTGCCTCAGCCTCGGCAGCGAGGAACGACTTGAGGATGTGCTCCAGCAGCTCCTCGTAAGGTAGCATGTTTTGTATCGCCACCTGTGCGTGATGCAGTTTGCTGGAAGCCACCATCTTCATCGCCGACGTGATCTTGCGCGTGGAGTTGACGGAGGCTATGCGGCCCTTGATTTCTTTTAAACTTGGCA
>JAEETD010000005.1 GCA_016290175.1 Prevotella sp.
AGGCCATGTAGTTACGCTCTTCGTCGTATTTTGCTTCCAGTTGCAGGCAGTTGCGCTTCTCGCCGCTGTTACCCTCAGGACTCCAGTATCTCAGTTGCCACGTCCCCGTGAATTTGCCGCTCAGTTCAAAGTCCTCCCAGTCGGTGTATTGCTCCTTACCGTCGATGGTGACGAGTTTGCGCGTCTGCCATTTACGCATTCCCGTCAGTGTGCCGTCAGCCTGAAACGTCAGCCGCTCGAAGTAGCGCTGTCGCTCTCCGATTTTCTCGTAGTACCACGTTCCCACAATAATCGGCCCGTACTGCTCATTCAGTTGCACGGTCTTCTCGTGCGCCTCAGGATCGGCATATCTTGGTTCGTCGCTACCGCAAGAGGCGAGGGAGAGCATGGCAGCGGTCATCACGAGGATATTCCTCCAGAGTTTCATTGTTTTCATTTCGATATTTGTTGTTAATGTTTCTGTCTATATAAACGCCGTGAAGCGGAAATCCTGCATCGTCGGACGTTAAATTTTGCAATTTTGCCCGCAAAGTTACGGAAAAAGGATGAAAAGACCCTCGGTGAGACCCAAAATGTGGGTGCCGAGGGTGCATTTCTGAAACTAGTTTCATAAATAGGGGTCAGTCCTAAAGCCCTGTTGAAAACCATAATGTGGTCATGTCATTCTCTAATTGGGGTCATATCGGTCTCATATCGAAGTCATATTCCTTCATCAGCTCATACAGATACGCGGGGCTTTGCACGTAGAGTTCCCCTTCCTCGTCCTGCAGGGCTGTCATCAGTGGTGAGTTATACACGCGCTCCATCGCCTCCTCGATGCTGCAGCCCGTGTCCTCCATCACGTATTTCACCAACTCGCTCAGGACGTAGTCGGTGAGATAGGTCGCTATCTGATGATGATTGGGCTGGTTCATACGGTTTCGACGTTGGTTTTGCGGAGGAAGCGTACGGCGCGCTCGGTTCCGAAGTAATACTGCTGGTCGAGGTAACGATCCTGAAGCAGACGTGCGGCCTCCTCGGGCGAGTAGATGCCCTCGCGATAGTTGGTCAGCTGGAGTACCACGCCGTCGTTGGCTATCGGCCCAATGACGATGTCGTAGTCGTGGACGGGCTCAGCGTTCTTCCTGTCGCGGTTGGCATCCACGAAGAGCAGCCACTCCACGCATGCCTTTTCGGGAAAGATCTTCACTTTCAGGTCCGACGTCAGCGCCGCTTCGTCCAGTTCGTAGGTAATCAGTGTCGGTACGCCGCCGAAGAGCCGCGCCCTCTTCTGTGCCATGCGAATGGCGGTCGGGCGATCGGGCGTTGCGTAAAAGCCGTGACCGAAATCCTTGTATCGCAGGCCTATCTTGAGGCTGATGCGCTCGAAGTCAGCGTTGGTGCCGTGATAGAGTGTCATGCCAGTGTCCCCCCGTTCTTTTGACAGATGATGAGCACGTCGTCAATCGTCTCGTCCATCGACTGCAGGTGTTCCACGTCGTAAAACTCGATGAGGAATGCCAGCCCCTTATGCTCATGCAGGTAGCGGAAGGCCGCCTGCCGCGTCATATCGAAGCGCCGCCCGAAAGCCTGGATGCAGGCCGTAAGGAATGGTATCTCGTACTTGCTCATATCTTTTCCCGTATTACGAATTGCGTTGGCAAAGATACGCATTTATTTCCACATACGTGCTAATTTGCCAGCAGTTTTACAAATAATTAGCGAAAAACGAGCGAAAGACAATACTATCCTACGACTTGCCGAGGCGCTCGACCTCTGGATTCCCGCTGACGCGCCTACCCATAGCCTTTCGCTTGCTACCTTTCAGAACTCCAGCTCTTTATCCCCACGTTTGAAGTTCATCCAGCCGTCTGCGTCTTTGACGTAATAGCCTTGGATGCGGAGGGTTGTTGCGTCGGCATATGCGAAGGTGGCAACGTATGAATAGGCCATGTAGTTACGCTCTTCGTCGTATTTTGCTTCCAGTTGCAGGCAGTTGCGCTTCTCGCCGCTGTTACCCTCAGGACTCCAGTATCTCAGTTGCCACGTCCCCGTGAATTTGCCGCTCAGTTCCACATTCTCCCAGTCGGTGTATTGCTCATTCCCGTCAATGGTGACGAGTTTACGCGTCTGCCACTTGCGCATTCCCGTCAGTGTGCCATCGGCCTGAAACGTCAGCCGCTCGAAGTAACGCTGCGTGTCGCTGATGTTCTCGTAGTACCACGTTCCGACAATAATCGGCCCGTATTGCTCATTCAGTTGCACGGTCTTCTCGTGCGCCTCAGGGTCGGCATATCTTGGTTCGTCGCTGCCGCAAGAGGCGAGGGAGAGCATGGCAGCGGTCATCACGAGGATATTCCTCCAGAGTTTCATTGTCTTCATTTCAATATTTGTTGTTAAATTAGTGTGTCGCCTGATACCACTTTGTGTCCTTCAATCCAACGGAGCGGGTGTTGTGGCTGGGGGCTGAGGTGGTAATGCCTGAATAGGCGCGGATGTCGTTGAAGCCATTCATAGCAGAATAATATTGGAGGTGTGCGCCTTGTAGGGAACAGTCGCTTCCAGTTGGCGGTTGAAGGCATCGAGCAGGCTCTGGTCGGTGCAGAGATGGGCGATGTAGTCGCCGAGATCGTAGAACAGCGGGGGATCGTAGCCGTCCATCCGTTGCACGTCGGCCAACAGGGAGTAGTCAAATTCCTGCGTCTGGTTAATGTTCCTCACAATCGCGGCCAGCGCGTCGAGTTCGCGGCAGTCGGTCACGGCGATGGTACCGCAGGGCGTAGCATAATGACTGTAGAAGTCGAGGAAGGTCTGGCAGAGGGCGGCGTAATCGACGGTGCCGACGAGGTGGCGGGTGCAGTGATGGTAGGGGAAACCGTAAATCATGATTTCCGTCGGACAGCTGATGAGATAGTCGGTCACGTCCTTGAGGTCGTAGGCGGCTTCGACGGACGACATGAAGCAGTCGTCGAACATGATATACTCCATCCGCATCCCCGCGTCGCCAATGGCATCGGCCAACGTCGTGGTCTCAATCTGATATTCACTTGTCCAGCCGCCGAACCACCGCGTCTGCGGTACATCGTCACGCTGGAAGTGGTATTGGCTCCGTGTGCGGCTCATGCTGACGGGGAGCCAGCCCATGCCATGACAGCCTACGATGAGCGAGTAGCGGCGGGCGGAGGTGATGGTCCGCACATCGTTGAGCATCGTCGTGATGTTCTCGCGCTGCGTGAAGTCGGGCTGGTTGTAGATCATCAGCGTGTCGCGGACGCATTGGTTCTGTTCTTTTCGTAGTTCTATTACATTAGCCCTTTCCGTAGTTGATGAAATGCAGACGATGACGCGCTCGTTTTTCAGCAGTCCGCCTTTGATGGCGGTCTCGAAGTCCGCAATATTCTGCTCAAAGTACGGCGTCATATTCGTTGACCACGGCATGAAGAAGATGACCGTCTGCTCCGTCGGTTCATCAATCGACTCATCTTCGTCATCGTGGCAAGCCGTCAGCAGGAATGTTGCCGACAGCATGGCCAGCAGGAGCAGAAACCGTCTGTAGTGTTTCATTCCGCCTCGGCCTCCTTGATTTTCGCTAACAGTTCGGCACGCTTCGTCTCGTTAGTGCCATGGACGGCGTGGCGGACAATACCCTTTTTATCGACGACGATGGTGAGCGGGAAGCCCTCATAGCCAATCCATGCCATCATGTCCTTTGCCTCGACAAGGTGCGTCCATGTGAAGTGATGCTTGTCGGTGATCTTGCGGGCCGTCTCGACATCGTGGTAGGTGGCCGAGAAGAACATTACGCCGGGCAGTTGCTCCTTCCACTCCGAGAGGATAGGCATTTCTGCACGGCAGGGACCGCAGCCGGAGTACCAGAGGTTAATCACCATGACGCGCCCTCGGACACTGTCGTTCGTCCACGTGCGCCCATCCATATCCTTTTCCGAGAACTGCGGGAACGGCTCACCCTCCTTTGGCGAATACCATGTACCGTCGGCCTTCACGCCAGCCTGTGTCAGCGAGGTCATCGTGGCCATCATATTGAGGCCGTTCAGGAACTGGTCGGCGTTGTGAACCTGTTCGCGGGGAATGGCCTTGCGGATGAGCGACTTGGGCAGTGTGGCGTTGACGTTGATGACGGTGACGCTGTTACCCTCCTTGTCCTTCAGCCGCGACATGGTCTTCTCGCCATCAGGCAACTGAGGCATCTCGCGGAAGAAATAGCCGTTGGAGAGAAATTTCGGAATGACCGTGTCGATGCGTTCTTCCTGTGCCTGCCCCGCCATTGTGACAAGGAAGGACAAAATGGTGATGATAGTTTTCTTGCTCATATTCGTTTTTGAAGATTTAAACTGCAAAGTTACAAAGAATCGGGCGTACAAGCATTCAGCAAAGTATAAAAAAGCATAAAATCGACTGCCGAGGGTGCATTTCTGAAACTAGTTTCAGAGTTTTGCAATAACCAGCCTTATTTGAGTGGAGGTCACCTTTGTGTCGTTCAGATAGTCTCAACGAGTTGTTCAGATAATTTGAACGAGTCATTCAGATAATCCCTTTACCCCCTAAGAGATTATCTGAACGAGTCAAAGAGACTATTCGAATGAAGTGTCGAGACTATCTAAACAGATGAATCTATACACAGATAACAGATAACACAGATAATTTTATAAACTTCTCGCGTACCGTGTGAACATTATTATACGTGCGAGCGCGCGCAGTACGCGTAAAATCATAGAAATTATCTGTGTTATCTGTCATCTGTGTACAAACAACATCCATAGTCAAAGAACACAAGTGCAAAGATACAACATTTTTTGCCGAAATCCAAATTATTTTCCAACTTTTCGTATCCCGCCCATTTTTTCTCCTCAATTATTTGGCAGTATCAGAAATAATCCTTACCTTTGCCACCGGATTATTAATATCTTAACTTTTTATCGATATGGAAACAACAAAAAAGAAAAGAACCCGCGAAGAGGTGAGAGCTGCATTCCGGGAAACAATGAGAAGGAAAAAAGAGTGGCTTGAAGAAAGCACGAAACAACTTGAATTGTTGAACCATCAGGGGTTCTTTAATTACTAAGAATCCCTTTTTAAAAATCCTTATCTACTATGAATACGCTTAGACTTGATTTCATTAACAAACGTGCACCTTATCTGGTGAAAGAGAACCCTCATGCCGTAAACTCGTATGTCTTTAAGACGGATACAGGCACAGAATTCGTTATCAGTTTGCAGGAAAATAGTGCTATTGTTCCGAGTGGAGCCTATGAGTTGGGAATAAACAACCCACATCATGGGCGCTCTCCTCTTGACACAAAGCTAAAGTATACTATCTTTGCTATTGTTGAAGAGTTCTTTGAACAAAACGGCGACGAAGCAATGCTTTATTTGGCTGAGACCGGCGATGAGAAACAGAGTTTCAGAAATAGACTGTTCGTAAGATGGTTCAATACGTATGAACAGCGAGACAAATATTTCATCAAGACTGGAGAAGGGAAAATGGACGGTGAAATGAATTTTCTTGCCATTATCTCTAGAATCACAAATCCCAGATTGGCAGAAATCATTGAAGAATTTGATGAAACCATATCATTCCTCTTTGATCCTGTAGAAGAAAAAACAGATGAGCAGCCATAGACTTATATCGTTATGACTGGGCGCGGAAGGTGATGTCTTTGCGGATCTTGGAGAGCATCTGCGGGGTGATGCAGAGGAATGAGGAGATGGCATTGAGGGGAAGATGCTCCACGATGCCAGGACAGCGGTGGAGCAGCAGTTCGTAACGCTCGCGGGCCGTCGCGCGGTGGAAGTCGAGGTAACGGGCACGAGCCTGACTCAGCAGATGCTCAGCAATAATAGCGCGCAGTTCCATCATCTCCATGTTCTGACGGAAAAGGTTCATCAATTGTTCGCCGCTGACTTGGAACACACGGCTGGGCAGCATCGCCTCTATCGTGGTCTGCGACGGACGCCCGTCGAGGCAACTGGGATAGTCGCCCACAAACTCACCCTCAAATGAGAACCAGGTGATATGCTCGCGGCTATCGCTAAGACCGCGCGTCACATATTTGAAGCAACCCTCGGCCACGAAGCCAAACCACTGCGACGGCTCACCCTCGCGCTCCACCTGCTCGTCTTTGCGGTACACCACCATCCTACCCTCCTGCTCGCAGAAATCACGAAGCTCCTGAAGGTCAATACTGTTTATTCCGAATTTCTGTTCCATATCTTGGCTGCAAAGATACAGTATAAACAACGTTTCTGCCCATTTATTACCTTAAAGATACTTAATGTTTTGTATTATTCCGATTCTTTAACCTCCGTTTTTGGTGTTTAAAACTCCTTAAAAAGCACGGGACGCATCACTGCGTCCCGTGCTCATTCCCTAGGGGTTACTAATTGTTTTATGAAACTATTTATTCTACTACTGTTCTTGGATGATACTCAAAAAGGCGCTGGTTCTCGCGGAGTTCCTTGATATCCAAGGAGCGTACACAGCCAGACCAGTTGGCACCCCAGGCACTGAATGGCTCGCCGGCTGGTACGATATAGGTAATCTTTGTCAGTTCCAAAGGCAATGGATCGAACACCATCACGTAGGCTATATAGTCGCCAGCCATACCCTCCATAAAGAACAATTCATCTTGGGGAATACCCTGTACCTCACGGAGTTTATACTGGTGCCCCGTCTCGTCAATCAGTTTGATGTCATGCTCGAACACAAAATATTCGCGTGTCCAGTTCTGTTCGTAGCCAATGGCAAGGTAGGTGGCCTCTGAAGTGCGCCATATTGCCATCGTATTATCCTTTAGCGGTTTGATAAGGTGAGCATCTGTCATCACTTTCCAAGAATCCCAATTCTGACGGTCGTAAGGTTTATTCACGTTAAGATGCTCTCTAAGCAAACGTGGCTTGTGGAACTGCGGGATGGTATCATAGTCCAGAGGCTGCCACGTGCCGAATGCCTGATAGCGGACGGTCACGGGCATGCCCATCATATTCCAGCATGAAACACCATAGATTCGAATATCTTTAGTTGTTTCAGGTAGCGGTGCGAAGAATATCTTCAGGTCAAGCACATCGCCTTTCTTCGCTCTTACGGTGAAGTGTTTGTTATAGGTATCCGGTTCTGTACGGCGAATGCGATATTGCACCCCTGTTTCCTGATCCACGAGACTCGTCTCTTCTGAGGCAAGAAACAGGTTGCTCACTTCGTCGGCAGGCATAGGGAAATAGCAATGAAGCACAGTCTCATTGTTCTCTTCCGTCAGTCGCCAACTCAGCGGAACATAAGACTGGCTCTCCAACACACCAGCCATCTCCGGAAAATATTTGGAGTAATCTTTCTCTATAGCAACGTTCTTTGTCTCGCAATAGTCTTTAACCCAATCCATGTTCGTCCCATGCCATACGGCTGTGGTCTTCTTCTTCTCCTTTTTGACTTCCGGGCGAGAAAAGAAATTGCCCGCACTCTTGGCATACAACTTCACGCCAGACTTGTCCGACTGAAGACTGTACAGACTAACATTTCCTTGTGCCTGCGAGGCGAGGGTTGCCAGTGCCAGGAGGCTCATCATAAAGATTCTTTTCATACGGTTTCGTTTTTAATAAATTAATGTACTAAAGTTGGTATGCGTCAGCTGTTCGCGATAATTCTGATAACAGACCGAAGAGACAGTGGTCTCTATCGGCGAGTGGGTACTGAAGAGCAGAATACGTTCGCCCACGAGGCGCTCTGCTATCCAGAGATATTTTTCGCCCTTTCTCAAATCCTTCAGGGTGAAGAAAAACTGCTGGTGAGAGTAGGACAGCAGATAGCCCGGCGTCTTGCTGTCGTACCAGCAGGCAGCTTGCAACAGTCGGGCAAAGAGATCGTACTCTTCCTTGTCTTCAAAGACGTAGGCCGTGCTGACAATAGTGCTGTCGACGCCCTTATCTGAGGAGCAATTGAGCGGCACTGCCTTCACCTGATTATAATCAGCCAGTTTGGCAATAAACTCCTCCATGCGGCTGGGAGCCTGGTAAGCTACCGTATCTTCGGTCTGGATCTGGGCAGCATAGTGCAGATTAGGATCGGCTATTTGTACGACGGGAGCGGACTCTTGGTCCGTAGGAAGCGGACTCTCAGTCCGTCGGGGTCGGACCGGACGAGCGACGTGGGTCGAGGGTGTCGAGCTACGTGGCTCGGCGGGCTCGATGTACGTGGGTCGAGGGTTTCGAGCTACGTGGGTCGTCGCTACCAATGGTTTGGCGGGTTCTGGCTGATGCGGTTTCACCAGCAGTACGACCAGTGCGATACAGGCCACGGCCAAGGCCGCTATCACCGCCCGTTTTATGCTGATGCTGCGATGGCGGCCGGACTCCATCCTCCGCATCACACGATCGGTGAAATCGGACGGCAGTTGTGGCTGCGATGCCTCGAACGAAGCCTTGAGTTTATCGTATCTTTTATTTCCCATGTTCCTTCATTATGATGTATTGATAGAGTTTCTTCCTGATACGGTGCAGACGGGTGGCCAGCGTTCCGGCGTCGGTGTCGGTGATGTCGGCGATGTCGCTGAGCGGCTGCTGCTCGAAGTAGAACTGCTGCACGAGCAGGCGTTCCGTGGGTGGCAGCCGGCGGATGGCTTCTGTCAGCAGACGGATGCGCTGGTCATCGTCGGTGTCCATCACATGCTCTGCCGCTTCGTCGGGCACTGCCTGCAAGGTCTGGTTGTCCATCTCCAGCCACACGACATGTTGTCGTCGCACGTGGTCGAGACAGAGGCGGTAGGCGATGCTGCGGAGCCAGGTGTAGAACGAACTGCGGGTGGCATCGTACTGTCCTAACCGTCCGAAATCCTTGATGAAGCAGTCCTCTACCAGTTCCTCAGCGTCCTCACGACACGTCACCATCGTGGCGACAAAGGCGAAGAGCCTCGCACTGTAGCGGTCAACCAACAGGGCATAGTCTGCCCTGTGTCCGCAGCGTAGTGCCCGGCTGATGATCTGCTGGTCTGTCTCGTCGCACTGTCTCATCACTTACATATACGACAATTCTGGCCCGATATTACAGGGCTTAACGTTTTTTAGGAAAAAGGGACATGTTAGTCCTGGAAATAGACGCGTTTGACGCGATTGGAGACACCGGTGAGAATCTCGTAAGGGATGGTGTCGGTGATGTCGCTGAGCACGGTGACGGGCAGGTGCTCGCCGAAGATCTCCACCTGGTCGCCCTCACGACAGTCGATGCCTGTAACATCGATCATCGCCACATCCATGCAGATATTGCCCACATACTCCGCCTTCTGACCATTCACCAGACAGTAACAATGCCGGTTGCCGAGATGACGGTTCAGACCATCGGCATAGCCGATAGGAATGGCAGCGATGACGGAGTCGCGGTCGATCCTGCCCTTGCGACTGTAGCCGACGGTATCGCCAGCAGGCACATGACGCATCTGGAGAATGGTGGTCTTCAAGGTTGAGACGGTGGAGAGGATGCGATTGTCACGGGGATCAACGCCATAGAGGCCGAGCCCCAGACGGCACATATCCATCTGGCGCTCAGGGAAATGCTCAATGCCAGCAGAGTTGTCCATGTGACGCAGGATCTTATGGCTGAAAGCGGCCTGCAACTTCTTGCTGCCGGCATCGAACTTGGCAAACTGCTCGGCGGAGAAGGTGTCGAAGTCATCGCTGTCGGAGCCCACGAAATGCGAGAACACCGAGCGCGGGATAATAGCGTTCTGATGTTTCAGGCGGTCAATGAGCTCATCCATATCGTTTTCAGGATCGAAGCCCAAACGGTGCATGCCTGTATCGAGCTTGATATGCACGGGCCAGCCGGTAATACCTTCCTTTCGGGCAGCACGGATGAGTGCATCAAGAAGGCGGAAACTATAGACCTCCGGCTCCAAGTCGTAGTCGAACATGGTCTTGAAGGCGGTCATCTCGGGATTCATAATCATGATGTTGGCGGTAATGCCTGCCTTGCGGAGGGTGACGCCCTCATCGGCCACTGCCACCGCGAGATAGTCGACATGGTGGTCCTGCAGCGTCTTGGCTATCTCTACAGCCCCGGCGCCATAGCCGTCGGCCTTGATCATGCAGACCATCTTCGTATCGGGCTTCAGGAACGAACGGTAATAGTTCAGATTATCCACCACGGCATTGAGGTTTACCTCGAGGATGGTCTCGTGCACCTTCTGCTCCAACTGCTCCGTAATCTGGTCGAAGCCGAAATGACGGGCACCCTTCAGCAGAATGAGTTCATTGCGCAGGCTCTGGAAGACTTCGCTGGAAAGGAAGTGCTGCACATCGGCGAAGAAGTATTTCTCATTGATGCGGATCTTATCGGCCTGTGCCGAGAGTTCCGGACCGATGCCGATGAACTTCTCCACACCACGCTTCACACAGAGGTCGCTGACCTGGGCATAGAGTGCCTCGGGCGAGGTGCCGGTCTGGAACATATCGCTCAGGACGAGTGTAGGTTTGAGGGGGACATTCCTGCGCTGCATGAAGTCGAGGGCGATGTCGAGGGAGTTGATGTCGGAGTTGTAGGAGTCGTTGATGAGGATACAGCCACGCTGCCCTTCCTTCACCTCCAGGCGCATGGCCACAGGCTCCAGCTGCGGCATACGCTCAGCCAGCTGCTCTGCGGTGAGGCCCAGATGCAGGGCGACGGCCGCACAGGTGATGGAGTTCTCGACAGAAGCCTCATCGATAAATGGGATCTCGAAACAACCGTCTTCACCCTTATATCGATAGGTGATGACCGTCGAATCGGAATCCTTGCTGCATTCGATGCTCTTCACGAACAGCGCTGCCTGCTCATCACACTGCGACCAAGCGATCTTCTCTCCCTGATAATGCATCCGACGGATGCAACGGCTCACGACATCATTGTCGGAGCAATAGACCATCGCCTGGGTATCGTGCATCAGTTCCAGTTTCTCCATACACTTCTCCTCCATCGAACGGAAGTTCTCCTGATGGGCACTACCCAGACAGGTGAGCACACCGATGGTGGGCTGGATGATATCCCTGAGGGCCAGCATCTCGCCGGGCTGACTGATACCGGCCTCGAAGATACCCACCTCCGTCTGTTCGTTGAGCAGCCATACGGAAAGGGGAACGCCAATCTGGGAGTTATAGCTGCGGGGCGAACGCACAATCTTCTGAGAAGGCAGGAGCAACTGATAGAGCCACTCCTTGACCATCGTCTTACCATTGGAACCCGTGATACCCACTACCGGCACATCAAACTCATCGCGATGACGCTCTGCCAACCGCTGGAGGGCGGCTAATGTATGGGGGACACGCAGGAAGTTGGCCTCGGGGAATCGCACCTCATAATGCTCCGGCACCTGCTCGACCACGAAATGACGCACGCCGCGACGGTAGAGGTCGTCGATATAACGATGCCCGTCGTTGCGCTGGGTCTTCAATGCAAAGAAAAGCGTTTCCTCGGGGAAACAAAGACTGCGGCTGTCTGTCAGCAGCCAGCGGATATCGCCTTGGAGTGTACCATAGCGACGGGCTCCGATGAGCGTCGTCACCTTCTCAATCGAATATTTCATTTCAGCTTTTTACCTTTTTACTTTTTTACCTTTTTACTTTCTATAGTGCAAAGTTAGGATATTTTTCCGATAACGCTGCTACTTTTAACATTGTTTTATTCATCAGGGCCTTGTAGTCCTCGGAATCGGGGTCAAAGGGTTTGTGGTTCAGCACGGCCTTCAAGGGCGCCCATTCCTTGAGGAAGGTCTTGGCCTCATCGCTCAGGTAGACCTCGGAGAGGCGTTGCCAGATATACTCCACCGCCTGATCGGAGGGATGCAGCATATCTGCCTGATAGAAGCGGTAGTCGCGCAGCTCATCGTTGACGATCTCATAGGCGGGGAAATAACTCGCACCCGACACCTGACGAGTGGCGAGGAGCAATGTGGCCTTTGAGAGCTGGGAGCCGTGATAGCCGTATTTGCGATAGCGGATAGGGCTCACGGTGAGCACGATGCGCATATCAGGATTCAGCTGATGGAGGAGGTCGATGGCCTTCGTCAGATAGTCTGCACAGGCATCGACGGAGAGTTCTTCCTCGGTGAAAAGCGACTGCGGGCGCTTCTGGCAATTGTCGACAATCTCGCCCGTCTCCTTCAAGCGATAGACGTGATTCGTGCCAAGGGTCAGGAAAGTGAAACAGGGGGACGGTTCTTTTGTTACACCGGCCGATGTAACAAAAGAACCGTCCCCCTGTATCACCAGGCGCTGGATAGTGTGGAGGATGGAGGCGGGATTGTACATCACACCAAAGGGATTGACCACCGCCTGGAACTTCTCTTCCTGAAAGCGGCGTCCGATGCTGTCGGCGAAACAGGAGCCCACGAAAAGCATCCTTTCGCAAGGGCCGATCCTAAACCCCGGATCAGGAATATCCACTATCGTCCGAAACTCCACTATTCACTAATCACTATTAACTATTCACTATTATCAGCTTCTGCTGATTTGCAATCCTGTTGTAGACAACGACATCTCTACGAAACGGGCATTCTTATTCTGACGATGCTCTCCCAGAATCTGCTTGATACGGGCCGCAGCCTCGGGATCCTTGGCAATCATATAGAGATAGCCGCCACCACCAGCACCTGGCAGTTTATAGCCCAGACTGAGATCGTCGATCAGACTGGTGAGCACAGCCACCTGTGGCGGATTAGTGCCACTGTCGAGCATCTGATTCTGATGCCAGGTCTTCCTGACGAGCTGTCCCATCTGCACAAAGTCGTTATGCTGGATGGCCTCGTACATCTCCATTGTATGCGCTTTCATCTCACGCAGCATGATCAGTTCGTCATGATGGTTGAGGAACATCCTGCGCACGATTTCGGCAAGAATGCTCTTCGCCGTTCGGGTGATGCCCGTATAGTATAACAGATGACAGGCGCGGTATTCCGGCTGTGTCCATAAGTCGTTCGGCAACCATCGCACCTGAGGGCTCTGGTCGAATCCCCTACCCGTCTGCAGCAGCTTCACGCCACCCAGCACGCCTCCAAACTGATCCTGCCAACCGCCTCCTGTGGTGAGCATCTGCTCCAGCATCAGCGTACGACGGCCTATCTCGTTCTTATCCCAGCCCAGACCACAGAAATCATTCAGCGCTCCCAGCACCGTAGAGGCCAGGATGCTCGATGTACCCAGTCCGCTGCCGGCTGGAATGGCAGAGAGGAGCGTGAGCTCGATGCCAGAGCCGAAGGCCTCAAGTTGAGAGTGGAGAGTTCTAAACTCTAAACTTTTTCCGAAGCCCGCAAGGACGAGGGCGGCCTTGGGGATAGAGAACGGCGAGCCAACGTGCATGAAGTCCATGAGTTGTTCGTTTGTTTCTATCACCTCCATCGCACCGAGGTCGATGCTGCGCAGCACGATGCGGGGTTCCTTCGACGGACGGACGTATGCCTGCAAGGGCGGCTGACCATTGAGCTCGATGGCGAAGTTGATTACATTACCTCCCTCCATCAGACAATAGGGCGGTGTATCTGTCCATCCGCCAGCAATGTCGATACGAACGGGCGAACGTCCCCACACGATCTGGTCGTCGGCCACACAGAGTGACGGCTGCTGCTGATCGGCAACAGCATCATTACAAAGCCCCTCACGCAAGAGAGCAAAAGCCTTCTCGCTGTCACCGAGGAACATCGCATTATGGATACGTGTCATCAGCGGAGCATCTTCTCCGAGAGGCTCTGGCAAGGGTATCTGCTCTTTCCCGAACGCCTCAGCAGCATCGGCGAGGTCGAGCTGATAGAACACGCTGTGCCGCCAATTCCTGGCCAAAGCGAGCCAATTCTCCTTACGATACTTCCGACGCTGCTCAAACAAACGCTTCAGGTTTGCCCGCTCAGCCACTTCATTGCTGTTCAGAGGTTCATCGATACGATAGCGGCGCACCTCATAGTCGCTCTCACCCACAGGCACCACGTCGATGCAGTCGCCTGGCTCAAGAATGATCTCCCAGTCGTTCTCAGGCACACCTGTTATCACATGGTCGTGCGTCAGATGCCAACGAGGGCCAATATAGCTGTTCTCCACCCAGACATTCGTATTCTCCTCCGTAAACGGAATCTTCATCACGGAATTCTGCACGAAGATCGAGGGATGGGGTTTGCGGTCGATATGCATGATCTCACGTTGGTCGTTCACAAGATTCTGCAGACGCAACGTAGAGGAAATCATCTCACGCGATGTGCCGAAATGATAGAACTCGCCCCCAGCCAACGGCAGGATGGCCACCTTCAGGGCGGATATCTCATCATCGGGCTTCGAGGGGTCAGTGCCCAAGGCACAGCCGAACTCGGAATAAAGATCATATTCCTTGAAATCATCCGGAGTACTCGGAATATTCGGATTACTCTGGCTCCTCTTCATCAGCAGTTCAATGGCCTTATCGCTGAGCAGCCACACACCGATATCCGTCAGATAGAAATGATCTTTCTGCAGCTCAGCAAGTGTCTGTACCGATGGTTTCTGGAGCATCTGCTTCAGCACCGTCGGTGTACGGCGATCGCTGACGAACACCCCATGATTCTTTGCCACCGAGGCATCGAGCCAGAGGCCATAGCACACCACATCAGCATCAGGGATAGGCTGAAGGGGTTGGGTAGCGCGGATAAGCACATCGCCACTCACCACCATCGTATGCAGACGTTCCGGCGCAGCCGCCATCATCTTCTCGTACAACGGCAACTGCACACTCATCAGATCCTGTGAGAGTTTCTGTCCCCGTTCCCAGCGGAATACGGGCAACGGCATCAGCACCTTGCCAGAAACGGCATAGCTGGGCAGACGCTTGCTCTGTCCGCCAGCATGAATCAGGATACGCTTCTCTTTTGCAAGCCACGCTTCAAACGCCTGACTCCCGACTCCTGACTCCTGACTCCTATACGCCTCCTGCAAGAGCCAGGCTGTACCGCCACCACTGCCGAGACGGTGGCCGACGGGATCGCACGTACAGAAATACTCCTCACGGCTGAGTCCCGTCACTTCATGAAAGCTCCCCACCAGGTTCGGGGGCAACGACAGCAGCTTTTTCATTGAACATTGATCATTGGCCATTGAACATTATTATTTCTTTCTGCGACGGTATTCCATGTATGCAGCACCGAGTATCACCAGAATCAGGATGACATACGAGACATAAGCGATGGTCTCTGTGGTTTTCACCGACTGAGGTTTGAAGGCCAGCACCACATCATGCTTACCGGGCTTCACATTCAGGGCACGCAGGATATAGTTCACACGGCCCAGTTCCGCAGGCTGCCCGTCGACAGTTGCCGTCCATCCGGGATAATAGATTTCCGAGAACACCACTACTCCACCCTTGCCGGAATTCACCTCGTAAGAGAGTTCATTAGGCTCGTAGGTCTTGATCGTCACGATACTCACACTATCCTGCTCTACAGCGTCGCCGAGCTGCGTCTTGAATTTCGCATCGGCCACAGCCTCATGACGCAGGTTCAGTTTCCCGACAGCGTCAATCTCCTCATTGGCATTCGCTGCATACTGGAGTTTGTCGACAAACCAGGCATTGCCGTAAGTATAGGGATTCTGCAAAGGCACCGTCTGACCACCCTGCAAGGGGAAGATCATATACTTCGTGTTCAGCATATTCAACACGGGCCAGATGCTGTCGCCATTGATCTTCGTCATATCACCGCCAGTCTCTGAGACAGCCCCGAATATCTGCTGCATCTCAGGCGAGATATACTGTTCGATCATCTCCTGATAGCGACGCAGTTTGGCAGCATGATAGCCACCGATGCTCTTATGATAGTAAGAAGTCTCATTCTCATTGAAGGTGTTCGATGCGAGATTCAGCACGCGGTAGTCAAGACTCTTGTCGTGCAGGATCTGCTCGTCGGTCTGTGTCATCTGCTGAGGAGCCTCACGCTCACTTTTCGGAACAAACATCTCATCGTTGAGATAGCGCTTGTTCACCGTCCAGAGGTCCACAAGACAGATCACGAGGATGATGGCAACGGCATACTCCTTCTTCAGTTTGCCAAACGCAAACGCCAGCAGGATGCCTGTACCCACCAGAATGATATAGAACGAGCGCAAGGCGTCGCTGGTAAACATCGCCTGACGCATCTCCGTGAGATTGGCCATCAGCGGTCCTACATGTTCTGCGGGCAGACTCTTCAAAGCCTGCATCTCACTCGTCGAGATAAAGCTACTGAAGAACGCAGACGGCATCACCGAGAACAGCAGGGCAACCACACCCGTCAGACAGAAACTGATGAGGACATACTTCATTCTCGGCTTGATCTGCTCAGGCTCTTCGAGGAACTTCTTCAATCCCAGCATAGCCAGCAGAGGAATGGTGAATTCCGCGATTACCAGTATCGATGCCACCGTACGGAACTTGGCGTACATCGGCACATAGTCGAGGAAGAAGTCGGTAAAGCCCATGAAGTTCTTTCCCCACGACAGGAGGATCGACAGAATGGTAGCTGCCAGCAGCGCCCACTTCACCGGACCCTTCACGATAAACAGTCCGAGGATGAAGAGCATCAGCACAAAGGCACCCACATACACAGGGCCGCTCGTGCCGGGCTGCTCACCCCAGTACTGACCTATCTGATTGTAAATCTCCATGTAGTTCGGATCGGCCTTAGCCATCGCCGTCTCATTCATACTCAGGGGCACCGAGGCACCACCCTTCGTGTTCGGCACCAGCAGTGTCCAGGTCTCACCGATACCGTAGCTCCACTGGGTGATATAGTCGCGCTCCAGACCACTGCTTGTCTGATTGGCTGAATTCTGCTTCACCAGCTCACTCTTGCCACGCATCGACTCCTGACCGTACTGCCAGGTATGATAGAGGTTCGAGAGGTTCATGCAGACACCCAGGATACCAGCTGCCAGACAGACACCCGTAGCCTTCACAAACCGCATGATCTGTTTCTCGCGGATGGCTTCCACAAGCCAGGCAATGACAAGGAAGAGGATGATGAACAGATAATAATACGTCATCTGCACATGGTTGGCATTGATCTCAAAGGCCATGAAGATAGCGGTCACGATGAAGCCTGCCAGGTATTTCCCCCGATAGGCCAGTACGATACCCGCTATCATCGGCGGCAGATAAGCCAAAGCCCATACCTTCCAGATATGTCCGGCAGCGATGATGATCAGGAAATAGGTGCTGAAGGCCCAGATGATAGAACCCAGTGCCGCCAGATGCTGACGGAAATCGAACGCACGGAGCAGGATATAGAAGCCCAGCAGATAGGCGAAGACAAACCACACATTCTCCGGCAGCCACAGGTGATAGGCATTGATGGCCTGCGTCAGATTGTCGGTAGAGTGATACGACGGAGCCATCTGATAGGTGGGCATACCACCAAACAGGGCATTGGTCCAACGACTGCGTTCTCCTGTCTTCTGGAGATACTCGATTCCCTCCTGTCCGGCTCCCCTTCCAGCCGAGGCATCATGACGGTACAGGATACGTCCCTCGATGTCGGCAGGGAAGAAATACGCAAAGGCCAGAACGGCAAACAACAACACTGCCAACACATCGGGCAGGCACTTCTTTAATAATGTCATAACTTGCAAGTTTATTAATCTGCGTGCAAAATTACAAATTTATTGTGAATTATGCATTATTCGCTCGAATTTATTCGCTTTGCTTGCAAAGAATTATGAATAATTTCGTATCTTTGCAGTCGAAATATGGAAGAAAACATCATCACCAGCGTTCAGAACGCCCGAATCAAGCACGTTGTAGCCCTGCAACAGAAGTCCTCTCTCCGTCGTGAGGAAGGTCTTTTCGTGGTCGAGGGCCAGCGCGAGATCGGGCACTGCATCGCGTGCGGCTACGAGATTGCCGAGCTCTTCGTCTGCCCTAGTCGTCTGGATCATCCAGAGAGTCTAGATAGTCTAGCCAGGCTGGAAGTCTCGCCAGCGGTCTATGAGAAGATGGCCTATCGTGGGAGCACTGAGGGAATGATTGCCGTAGCGAGATGCAAGGCGCACCGACTGGAGAGCCTCCAATTGAAGAAGAATCCGCTTGTGATTGTCTTGGAGCGCGTGGAGAAGCCCGGCAACCTGGGCGCTATCCTGCGCACCGCAGAGGCCGCTGGTGTCGATGCCGTCATCGTCTGCGACCCATTGACGGATATGTATAATCCCAACCTGATCCGCGCCAGCATCGGTGGAGTATTCAATGTACCCACAGCCATCTGCACGTCAGAGGAGTGTATCACTTTCCTCAAGGCCAACGGCATCAAGATACTCACGGCTCAGTTGCAGGACTCGTACGAGTACTACGACTACGATATGACCTGTGCCACAGCCATCGTGATGGGCACCGAGTCGACAGGTCTCACAAATCAGTGGCGCGAAGCAGCCGATGCCCATATCCGCATCCCCATGCTGGGACGCCTCGACTCGCTTAACGTCAGCGTCAGCGCCGCTATCCTGATGTACGAAGCGGTACGGCAGAGAAGAGTGAATAGTTAATAAATAATAGTGATGAAGATAGGAATGATTGTAGCAATGGAAAAGGAACTGAAGCAGCTCCGTCCATTATTTTCTGAAGACAAGGTGATCCTGCAGAAGAGCGGCATCGCCACCGTCAACGCAGCCATACAGGCAGTAGAGATGATCCGCCAGTACAAGCCCGACTGCATCATCTCCAGCGGATGTGCAGGCGGCAATGGCGACGATATCAACCTGCAGGATGTAGTGGTGAGTTCGGAACTCACTTATCACGATGTATATTGCGGCAAAGCCATCGACGATACAACGGTATATGGGCAAGTGCAAGGTCTGCCCGCCCGCTATCAGGCCGACCCTTATCTGTTGGAGAAAGCCCAGTTGACGGGTGCAAAGCCTGGACTGATCGTCACTGGCGACTGGTTTGTCGATTCCAAGGAGAAGATGCGCGAGATCGTAGGGCACTTCCCCGATGCAAAGGCCGTCGATATGGAGTCATGTGCCATCGCGCAGGTATGCTATATCTATAAGGTACCCTTCATCTCCTTCCGCCTCATCAGCGATATCCCCCTGCGCGACACCGATGCTTCGCAGTATCACAACTTCTGGGACTCTGTCGCTGAGAAATCATTCCAAACCACCAAGACATTCATCGAAAGCCTGTAAAAGGTAAAAAAGTAAAAAGGTAAAATATGGAAGTTATTCAGAGTTTTACGATTGACCACACGCATTTGAAACCCGGCATCTACGTCTCCCGCGAGGATAATGGTTTTACCACCTTCGACCTACGTATCACCGAGCCCAACAAGGAACCGGCTATTGCCCCTGGTGCCATGCACAGCATGGAACATCTGATGGCCACATGGTTCCGCAACTCCCAGGTCAAGGACGATGTGGTCTATGTGGGTCCCATGGGCTGCCTTACGGGCATGTATATCATCATGAAAGGCACATATACCGTCGAGGACATGCGCCAGCTGACCATCGAATGTCTGGAGTGGATACTCACCCAGACGGAGGTTCCGGCAACGACGCCTGAGACCTGTGGCAACTATCTGCTCCACGACCTCCCGATGTGCAAATGGGAAAGTGCCCGCTACCTCGACCGTCTGCAGAACGATTTCCACAGCGAGTACACCCAACTCCGGATCACCCTCGACGACGGCAAGGTCTTTGCCGATGCTTAGCAACAATTAAACTACACATATCAACATGAAGATCAACTATTCTTATCTCATCTTAATGATGGCGTTTCTGCTGACCGTCTCCTGCGGCAGCGAGAAGAAAAAGCCCCACGACGCCGTACAATACAAGACCCTGGTGGTGAGCCAGAAGGACATGACGCTCACCCGCCAATACAGCGCCCGACTCACAGGCCGACAGATTGTCGAGGTACGCCCCCAGGTGTCTGGCTGTATCACCCGTATCCTGACAGCCGAAGGTCAGGCCGTCCGTAAAGGACAGACGCTGTTCATCATCGATCAGGTGCCCTTCCGTGCTGCCCTTGAGGTGGCGGTTGCTGCCAGAAAGAGCGCAGAGGCCCGTCTGGCAACGGCGAAGATGAACTACGAGAACGAGGCGCGCCTGCAACAGGGCAACGTGGTGGGCGACGTCTCGGTACAATCGATGCGCAACGCCCTGTCTGAGGCAGAGGCGGCTCTGGCACAAGCGAAGGCTCAGGAAACCAACGCCCGCAACAACCTGAGTTACACCGAGGTGAAAAGTCCTGTTGACGGTATGGCCTCGATGATTCCCTGGCATGTAGGCTCGCTCGTCAGCAGCAGTATCAGCGAACCGCTGGTCACCGTTGCCGACGATAAAGAGATGTACGCCTACTTCAGCATCACCGAAAACCAGACCCTCGACCTTATCTCGCAATACGGCTCCATCAATGACTTCATCGCCAAGGCTCCCGCAGTCAGCCTGCGGCTAAGCAATGGCAAAGACTATGACCAGGCAGGTCGTATCAGTGCCGTCAGTGGTATTGTCGACGGACAGACTGGTGCCGTCACCTTGCGTGCCACCTTCCCTAATACGGGGCATCTGCTGCATAATGGCGGCAGTGCGACCATCATCGTACCCACCCAGCGTTCGCAATGCATCGTCATTCCTCAGGAGGCCACTTATGAACTGCAGAACCGCTCCTTCGTCTACCGCGTCATCGATGGCAAGACGAAGGCCACCTCTGTCACCTTGTTCTCCCAGAACAACGGCAAGGAATACATCGTTGAAGAAGGTCTTCACGTCGGCGACACCATCATTGCCGAGGGTGCCGGTCTGCTGAAAGACGGAATCGAAGTGAAAGAAGAGGTAAGAGGTAAGAAGTAAGAGGTATGAACGTTAAGACTTTCATTGACCGCCCGATACTCTCCGGTGTGATTTCAGTGCTGATGGTGCTCGTAGGTGTCATCGGACTGAGCCAGCTCGCTCTTGAACAGTTCCCGGAGATAGCGCCCCCTACCGTCCGTATCATGGCCAGTTATACCGGTGCCAATGCCGAAACGGTACAGAAGAGCGTTGTCGTACCCCTCGAAGAAGCCATCAACGGTGTCGAGGGCATGATGTACATGACCTCCAACGCTTCGAACAACGGTTCCGGCTCCATCGGCATCTTCTTCCGTCAGGGCACCGATCCCGATATGGCGATGGTGAACGTTCAGAATCGTGCTGCCACCGTACAGGGCCGACTCCCCAGCGATGTAGTGAAGAGCGGACTTACCGTGCGTAAGCGACAGACATCGAATATCAAACAAATGGCCGTCTACAGTCCCGACAGCACCTTCGACCGTGCTTTCCTGGCCAACTATACGAAGATCAACATTGAGCCGCGCCTGAGCCGTATCCCCGGTGTGGGTGAGGTGAACGTGATGGGTGCTGACTACTCCATGCGCATCTGGCTCGACCCTTTGAAGATGGCCCGCTACGGCCTCACCCCCAGCGACATCACACAGGTGCTCAACGAGCAGAACGTGGAGGTGGCCACTGGTACCCTCGGTGCCGAAAGTTCCAACACCTTCCAATATGTGTTGAAATATCGCGGACGCTACGTAGATGAGGAGGGCTATGAGAACCTCGTCATCCGTTCGCTGCCCAACGGAGACGTGCTCCGCATCAAGGATATCGCCCGGGTGGAACTCGGTTCGCAGAACTATAACATCATCGCCGAAACCAACGGCTCGCCAGGCGTGAACATCTCCATCAACCAGGTGGCAGGTTCCAACGCCAATGAGATCATCAAGCAGATCGACCGCGAGATAGAGGATATCCGCGGGTCATTACCCCCGGGCATCGTCATCGAAGACCTCGAATCAAAGAAGGACTTCCTCGACGCCTCCATCACCAGCGTGGTAGAAACACTGCTCGAAGCCCTGGCACTGGTCATCCTCGTGGTGTTCCTCTTCCTGCAGAGCTGGCGCGCCACCATCATCCCCGCTGTGGCTATCATGGTGTCACTCATCGCCACGCTTGCCGTTATCTATGCCATCGGCTTCTCGCTCAACATGCTGACGCTCTTCGCCCTCGTGCTGGTCATCGGTACGGTGGTCGACGATGCCATCGTGGTGGTAGAGGCCGTTCAGGCGAAACTCGACGAGGGCGGAAAAAGCACCTACGACTCCACTATCTCTGCTATGCACGGCATCACTTCGGCGCTGGTCACCACCACCCTCGTCTTCATGGCAGTGTTCGTGCCCGTCTGTTTCATCGGAGGTGTCACAGGCACATTCTATACCCAGTTCGGTCTCACTATGGCCATCGCTGTTGGTATCTCGCTGTTCAACGCCCTCACCCTCTCCCCTGCACTCAGCGCCCTCATCATGAGACCCAATACGACTCACGTGAGTCGCGGTTTCAAGGCCCGGTTCAATGCCGGCTTCAATGCGGTGCTCGATCGATATAAGCGCGCTGTGTCTATCGTCATTCCTAAACGCTGGCTCGCTGCCGCCCTCGTAGTGGTGGCCATCATCGGTCTCAGCTGGATGATGCGCACCACGAAGACCGGTCTTGTGCCCAATGAAGACATGGGTACCGTCTTCATCAACGTGCAGGCCTCGCCGGGTTCCAGCCTCCAACAGACCTATCATATATTAAAAGAGGTGGAAGAGCGCATCAAAGACCTGCCCCAGCTGCGTATCTATTCGCTCATCGCTGGTAACTCAAACAATTTCGAGCAGTCATCCTCAAATGGTAACTTCACGCTGAAACTGAAGAAGTGGGGTGAGCGCAAGGGCAAAGGCGACGACGTGCAGAGCGTAGTCGACGAGATCTACCGTCGCACCGCCGACATCGCCAACGCAAAGATTCAGGTGAACACCCAGAACATGCTCCCGGGCTTCGGACGCATCAACGGATTCGAACTCCACGTGCAGGATAAGCATGGTGGCACCATCGACGAGCTGTTGAACTATACCAACCGCCTTATTGCAGCCCTCAATGAGCGCCCGGAGATCAGCCGCGCCTTCACCAATTTCTCGCTGAAATACCCGCAGTACCGCGTCGAAGTCGATGCTGCCCTCTGCAAGCGTCGCGGTGTCTCCCCCAGCGATGTGCTCTCGGCTCTCAGCGGCTATGTGGGCGGCTCCTATGCCTCCAATTTCGTGCGCTTCACCAAGCTCTACCGCGTGATGGTGCAGGCTTCGCCCGAATACCGTCTCGACACCGAGTCGCTCAACAATATCTTCGTGCGCAGTTCCTCGGGAGAGATGTCACCCATCGGACAGTACATCACCCTGACGCGCATCTACGGCTCCGAGACCCTCGCCCGCTTCAACCTCTTCCCGTCCATACAGTGTGGAGGCACTGCTGCAGAGGGCTACAGCTCCGGACAGGCCATCGACGCCATCCGTGAGACGGCTGCTGAGGTACTGCCCGAAGGTTATGGCTATGAGTTTGGAGGCATGAGCCGTGAGGAGGCATCGGCACAGAACACCACAGCGCTCGTGTTCGTTATCTGTATCGTGTTTATCTACCTCATCCTCTGCGGTCTCTACGAGAGTCTGTTCATCCCCATGGCGGTCATCCTGAGTGTGCCTTTCGGACTCCTCGGAAGCTTCATCTTCGCCCATCTCTGGGGACTGGAGAACAATATCTACATGCAGACGGGACTTATCATGCTTATCGGTCTGCTGTCGAAGACGGCCATCCTCTTGACGGAATACGCCTCTACACGCAGACGTCAGGGTATGGGCATCGTCGAAGCGGCCCTTGATGCAGCAGCCGTCCGTCTGCGCCCCATCCTCATGACTTCGCTCACGATGATCTTCGGCCTGCTGCCTCTGGCCCTTGCCACTGGCGTAGGTGCCAACGGCAACCGCTCGCTTGGTGTGGGTGCCATCGGTGGCATGCTCATCGGTACCATCGCCCTGCTGTTCATCGTCCCCTGTCTCTTCGTCATCTTCCAGACCATCGAGGAAAAGGTCTTCGGAAAAAAGGCAAATAATATCTAAAATAATGTAGGTTATATGAGAAAGGTTTTATTTTTGATGATTGCCACCATTTTTACCTTCTGTGGCACAATAAGGGTTCAGGCTCAGGTGATGAAAGCAGCCGACCTGGAAAAGTATGCCAAGAACAAATATGGTGACAAGTGGCTCGATGCTGCAGCCAACTTGAGTAAAGGCCTGTCATTTGACAAGAACGAGGCCCTGACCTACCAGCAGGTAATCGAGGCACCAGGTAAGACGAAACAGCAGCTCTACGTGGCTCTGAATTACTGGGTGACGGCAACCTTCAAGGACAAGCAGGCCATTACACTGAACGACAAGGAGGCGGGCTGCATCATCGTCTCATCGACCATCGATGCCATCGCCGACCATACGGGCACGCTCTTCCGCTATGTGGTGAGCATCACACCAGTGATCAAACTCGACATCAAGGATGGGAAAGTACGCGTGACCTATACCGTTCAGAACTACGACGTGCTGAAAGTGGAGGACGGAGGATGGTTGGGTAGTCTCGGTAGCGACAAAGGTGACCAGAGCAGACGGAACCAGACCATTTACAGCGACGGTAAACGCCTGAAGAACGATAATACCGACCGTCGGCTCTACGATGAGCAGTGGGAGATCACCAAGCACTATCCCTTCGTGGAGAAAGACGCCCAGAAGCGCACCTGCTCGAAGGCGCTCGTGATGACACACGCCTACTCGAACGCCATCATCGACAAGGTGGAAGAGGCGATCAAGAACGGCATCACCGGTGCGGATGACGACGACTGGTAATACTATTTACCCTTTCTGAATGTTTGCCTTTTTGCGCTGATCGTGGTCGAGGATGGTCTTGCGCATACGCATCGACTTGGGTGTGACCTCGACGAGTTCATCCTGTTTGATGTACTCCAGGCACTCCTCCAGCGACATGACTGTCTTGGGCACGATGCGCGCCTTATCGTCAGTACCCGAGGCACGGACGTTGGTCAATTGCTTGGCCTTGCAGACATTGATCACCAGATCATTGTCATGGACATGCTCGCCCACCACCTGTCCGGCATAGACATCCTCACCCGGATCGATGAAGAACTTACCACGATCCTGCAGCTTATCAATAGCGTAGGCAAAGGCATTACCCGTATCCATAGAGATCATCGAACCGTTAACACGACGCTCAATCTCACCCTTATAAGGCTGGTACTCCTTGAAGCGGTGGGCCATGATGGCCTCGCCCTGGGAAGCTGTCAGCACATTGGTACGCAGACCGATGATACCGCGTGAGGGGATATTGAACTCAATATTCACGCGCTCACCCTGGTTCTCCATCGAGGTCATCTCGCCCTTACGACGGGTAACCATATCGATCATCTTCGAGGCAAATTCCTCAGGCACATTGATGGTGAGTTCCTCAACAGGCTCGTGCTTCACACCGTCAATCTCCTTATAGATCACCTGGGGCTGGCCTACCTGCAGTTCATAGCCCTCACGACGCATGGTCTCGACAAGCACAGAGAGGTGGAGCACACCACGCCCCGAGACCACCCACTTATCGGTAGAATCCTCAAACGGCTCCACCTTCAGGGCGAGGTTCTTCTCGAGTTCCTTCTCCAGACGGTCGTTGATATGGCGCGAAGTAACAAACTTACCCTCCTTACCGAAGAACGGCGAGTCGTTGATGGTGAAGAGCATCGACATAGTAGGCTCGTCGATGGCGATAGGCGGCAGCGGCTCGGGATTCTCGAGGTCGCAGATGGTGTCGCCGATTTCAAACTTGTCGAGTCCGATGACAGCACAGATGTCTCCGCAGTCAACGCTCTCAGTACGCACATGACTCATGCCCTCGAAGGTATGAAGCTCCTTGATCTTCGTCTTCTCCATCGAACCATCACGATGGGCGATGGTCACCTGCATGCCGTCCTTGAGTTGTCCGCGATGCACACGTCCCACGGCGATACGGCCCTGATAGCTCGAATAGTCAAGCGAGGTGATGAGCATCTGGGGTGTACCCTCAATCTGCTCAGGAGCCGGAATCACCTCGATGATCTTATCTAATAAATAGGTAATGTCGGTAGTAGGCTTGTTGTAGTCCTCACCCATCCAGCCGTTCTTCGCGGAGCCATAGACCACGGGGAAATCGAGCTGGTCCTCGGTGGCATTGAGCGAGAACATGAGGTCGAACACCATCTCATACACCTCTTCAGGGCGACAGTTGGGCTTATCCACCTTGTTCACCACCACGATGGGCTTCAGACCGATCTGGAGAGCTTTCTGCAGCACGAAGCGGGTCTGGGGCATCGGACCCTCAAAGGCATCGACGAGCAACAGACAGCCGTCGGCCATATTCAACACACGTTCCACCTCGCCACCGAAGTCGGAGTGTCCCGGGGTGTCGATGATATTGATCTTTACGCCTTTCCAGTTGATAGACACATTCTTCGAGAGAATGGTGATGCCACGCTCGCGCTCCAGGTCGTTGGCATCCAATACCTGATTGCTGAGATTCTGTCCCTCACGGAAGAGATTTCCAGCCAGCATCATCTTGTCGACGAGTGTCGTTTTACCATGGTCGACATGTGCTATAATTGCTATGTTTCTGATATCCTGCATACTTATTTACTTATTTTGCGGGTGCAAAATTACAAAAAAAATGTAAAAAACGGGGTATGGAGGTAAATTTTTCACTTTTCACTTTTCACTTTTCACTTTTTTTTGTACCTTTGCAGCCGCATTTCGGAAAATCCGGAGCATTTGACGACGTAAACCGGCTGGTGATTAGGCAGGAGAGGCGTCCGAAAGATGTATATGCAAACAACATTTAATCACTTTAAATTATGTATTTAGACAAAGCAAAGAAAGAGGAAATCTTCGGTAAGTATGGTAAGGGAACCACAGATACCGGTTCTGCAGAGGCTCAGATCGCCCTGTTCAGCTATCGAATCTCTCACCTGACCGAGCACCTGAAGAAGAATCACAAGGACCACGCAACAGCCCGTTCACTGACCATGCTGGTTGGTAAGCGTCGTAAGTTGCTGAAGTACCTCTACAATAACGACATCAATCGTTATCGTGCCATCATCAAGGCTCTCGGACTGAGAAAGTAACAAACAAACATAAAGGCTCGCAATTAGCGAGCCTTTATTATTTGTACCTTCTCCTTGCTGATGTTTACACAATTCGTAAACTCCGCATCCTTATCAGCATGGATGGTGATGTTTTTCAGGATGATGCGATCGATGGGCATCTCGGGGAGTCCGTTAAACTCCATAGCCCTGCCTGCATGACTGCACACCACGTTCTCGATATTGATATTGCGGAAGATGGGCGTCGTCTCATCCACCTTCACTTTCGTCGTGTTGTCGGGATGATCGCCGTCGGCCAGCATCTCTGCCACCGACTTCCCACCATAATACATATTAAAGGAAATAGCATCAGTGGCGATGTCCATCATCGAGATGTCGTTGATATAGATATTCTCCACGATACCGCCACGACCACGCTTTGACTTGAAGCGCAGCCCCACGTCAGTGCCGAGGAACTGGCAGTTCTGCACCTTGAAGTTGCGCACGCCTCCGCTCATCTCCGAGCCTACGACGAAGCCTCCATGCCCGGCAAAGACCGTACAACCGTCAACCACCACATTCTCACAGGGAATGCCACGCTTGCGTCCGTCAGCATCCTTACCGCTCTTGATGCAGATGCCATCGTCGCCAGCATCAAACTTCGAATTGACGATCAGCGCGTTCTTACACGACTCCAGATCGAGGGCATCGCCATTCTGCGCATAGTCGGGATTACGCACCAGCACCTGATCGATGATAATGTTCTCGCACATCAGCGGATGGATGTTCCAAGCCGGGGAGTTCTGGAAGATGACGCCCTGCAGCAGCACGTTCTTACAGTTGACGAGGCTCACCATCACAGGACGAAGGAAACGCTTGATGCTGTTCCACTCGGCATCGGTACGGGCTGCGGGCACATTCATATTAGCCCCCTGCTCGCCCTTGGCATAGCCCTCTGAAGGAACCCAGTAGTCTTTCTTCAGCTCGACGCTGCCAGGAACAGCCAGCATCCGTTTCCAATGGGCATCGGTCACCTTGGCCCTCTTCACAGGACGCCAGTATTCGCCGTTACCGTCGATGGCTCCCTTACCGGTAATGGAGATGTTCGTGCAACCATTAGCGGAGAGAGGCGACTGGCACCGACGGGTGTCCAATCCCTCGAACGAGGTATTGATGAGAGGATAGAGTGTCTCGTCGGCAGCGAACTTGATGACGGCCCCCATCTCCAGATGGAGGTCGATGTTGCTCTTCAGCTGGATAGGACCCGTGAACCACACGCCAGCAGGCACGATGAGGTGTCCGCCACCTATAGTGACAAGCGCATCGACAGCCTTGGCAAAAGCCTCAGTACAAAGCTTCTGACCCGTGGGATCAGCGCCATAATCGGTGAGGATGACATTTGCATCAGGAATGACAGGGGCCTTGACCTCAGGCATAGCGAAAGGCAGGTTCTCGGTATACTTCTTGTAGGGATTCTGTGCGTTCAGGCATAAGAGCGCTGAAAGACAGAATAGCAGACAAACAGTTTTTTTAATTTCCATTTTCATTTGCTTTAGTTCTGATTAGTTTGTATTATTGTTGGATTTCCTTCAGGGGGATCATCACGAAGTCTCGCTGTTGCATGAGCGGATGAGGGATCTTCAGGTCGGGCTCGTCGACGGTGAGATCGTCATAGAGCAGAATGTCGATGTCGATAGGACGGTCCTTGTAGAATGTAGAGTGTAGAGTGAAGAGTGAAGAGTCTTTGCGACGTGTGGCGTGGGCCTTGGTCTTACCCAGTTCGCGCTCAATCTTCTGAGTGGCTTTGAGCACTTCGCGGGGGGTGAGGGTGGTCTCGCAGAGAATGACAGCATTCAGGAATGCGTTCCTGGACTGGAATCCCCAAGGCTCGGTCTCGATGAATGAAGAGCGTCGGACAACATCACCTACTCTTTCATTAATCAGGGCGATGGATTGCTCGAGATAGGCGTTTCTGTCGCCGAGATTACTCCCCAGCCCTAAATAAACCTTATGCCTCCCCCCACCTTTCACTTCTCACTTTTCACTTCTCAGTCATCCAGTATCAGCATCGCGTCGCCGAAGCAGCCGAACTTATACTCCAGACTGACGGCCTGCCTGTATGCCTCATACACGAGGTCGTAGCCACCAAAGGAGCACTCCGTCATCATCATCGTCGATTCAGGATGATAGAAATTACCGATCATGGCATTCGACAGACCGAATTCATAGGGCGGGAAGATAAACTTATTGGTCCATCCGTCAAACTCCTTCAGCAGTCCGTCGGTACCCACTGATGTCTCTGTGGCACGTGCCGTACTGACGCCCACCACACAGACGCGATGGCCCTCTTCCTTGGTCTTGTTCACAATGTCACAGGCCTCCTTCTTGATGATTACCTGCTCAGAGTTCATCTTATGCTTCGTCAGGTCCTCCACCTCGATGGAGTCGAAGTTGCCCAAGCCGCAGTGCAGGGTGATATAGGCAAAGTTGATGCCCTTGATCTCCATGCGCTTCATCAGCTCACGACTGAAGTGCAGGCCTGTTGACGGGGCCGTGACAGCACCCTCGTTACGGGCATAGATGGTCTGGAACAGTTCCATATCCTCCTCCGTAGCCGCACGCTTGTCGACGATATACCTGGGCAGCGGTGCAGAACCGAGGGCGAACAGTTCTTTCTTAAACTCATCGTGCGGACAGTCGTAGAGGAATCTGAGCGTACGTCCGCGACTGGTGGTATTGTCGATGACCTCCGCCACCATCGGGCCGTCCTCCTCGAAGAAGAGCTTGTTGCCGATACGGATCTTACGGGCGGGCTCCACGAGCACATCCCACAGGCGCAGCTCCTCGTTGAGCTCGCGCAGCAGGAACACCTCAATCTTGGCATCGGTCTTCTCCTTGGTACCGTACAGACGGGCGGGGAACACCTGCGTATCGTTGAAGATAAAGGTATCGTTCTCGTCGAAGTAGTCGAGCACATTGCGGAAGTCGAGGAATACGGGCTTTCCCTCCTCGTCTTTCATATCCTCTCCGTTCTCATCTTTCTTGGTGGTCTCGATACGCTCACTCTTACGGTGAATCACCATCAGACGACATTCATCACGATGATAACTAGGCTCAAGGGCCACCAGACTCTCAGGTAGTTTGAATTTAAATTGCGATAATTTCATATGTTATACTATTCACTATTCACTGTTCACTATTCACTTCTCTCTCCAGCCATGCGGGAAACTCATCAAACGTCAGGCAGTCCTCGATACGGACATCGCCCACACGGGTTCTGCAGAGCGCCGTCAGAAAGGCCCCGCTCCCAAGGGCACTGCCGATATCCCTCGCCAGCGAACGGATATAAGTGCCTTTGCCACACACCACACGGATTGACATCTGCATTGTGGCAGGATCAAAAGCCGTCAGCTCGATCTCATCGATGTGGATGGGCTTGGGAGCCAGTTCCACATCCCGCCCCTTACGCGCCAGCTCATAAGCCCTGTCGCCAGCCACCATACAGGCAGAATAGAGCGGCGGACGCTGCATGATATCGCCCACGAACTGCGGCAGTGTCTGCTCTATCAGCTCCCGGGTGATATGACGCGTGGGATAGGTATAGTCTACGGTGTGCTCACGGTCGTAGCTGGCCGTAGTGGCACCCAGCTGAAGCGTGGCGGTATACTCCTTCGTATGCAGCTGCAAAGCCTCGATGTTCTTCGTCATCTTGCCCGTACAGAGTATCAGCACCCCCGTGGCCAGAGGGTCGAGTGTGCCGGCATGCCCCATCTTCACCCGCTTCACGTGCAGACGTTTCGACACGAGATAGCGGATATGCGCCAATGCCCCAAAGCTCGACATGCGATAGGGCTTGTTGATATAGATGAGGGCACCTTCCTGGAAATTCATTTAGTCGACCATTGCGAGTGAATGACCCGTCAGCAGCAATAGGATGATGATACCGCCAACAATGATACGGTAGATACCGAAGGCCTTGAAGCCGTATTTCGTAAGGAAATCCACAAACCACTTCATGGCCAGCAGCGCCACGATGAAGGCCACCACACAGCCTAAGATCAGCATCGTGATGTTATGCGATGTGGCCCACGACGCATCTTCCTTCAGCAGATCGAGCAGATCCAGAAACGTAGCACCCGCCATCGTAGGAACGGCCAGGAAGAACGAGAACTCTGCAGCGCGCTTGCGGGTCAGCCCTTGTGCCATACCGCCAACGATGGTAGCCATCGAGCGCGACACACCGGGAATCACCGAGATACACTGGAAGAGACCGATGTTGAAGGCCCGCTTCTCAGTCACCTTGTTGCTGTCAGACCCCTTGTTGAATATCTTGTCACAATACAGCATGAAGATACCGCCCACCACCAGCATGATGGCTACCACCTCCACACTGTCGAGCAACCAGTCGAGCAAGCCCGACTTCTTCGCCAGCAGGCCGATGACCACAGCAGGAATGACACCCACGATAAGGAGCCAATAGAAGTAATACTTGTGCCTGAGTTTTTGCCACCAGGTAAAGGCCATGGGGTCTGGCGTGTTGTCAAACTGGAAGAAGCGCTTCCAATAGAGGCACACCACCGACAGGATGGCACCAAACTGTATGATAAACGTGAAGGCATGCACAAAGGGATCACCCTGAGGAACGCCCAGAAGATTCTGTGTGATGATCATGTGCCCGGTGGAAGAGACAGGCAGGAACTCCGTCAGTCCCTCTACGATGGCAATAATAATGGTTTCAATCCAATCCATAACGCCTTATTCCTTCTCTCCTTTCTCCTTTGGTTTGCGCATCACGGCATAGATCATCGACACAAAGCCGAACAGGCACACCACAGGTGCCACCTTGATACGACGTACACTGAAGATATCGGGCTCATACACCGTATCACTCGAACCGGGACCGGTCATCAGCAGAAAACCGATCACCACGATCAACATCCCCGCTGCCAGCAGGATGTAATTCACTTTATCAAATGCAAAATCTCTCTTATTCATTATTCACTTTTCACTATTCACTATTCACTGTTCACTATTCACTAGATCTTATAAAGATCTCCCGCCTTCATCTTCAGGAACCTGTTCACGGAATACCAGGTACAGAACACCGTGATGATCAGTCCGAACAGCAATACAGCCACGGCGGTGATCACGAGTTCTTTCCAGGTGATGATGTTCAGGATGTTCGGCTCGAAGGTGTAGAGCGCATACACACCCCCACCCAGCACAGCTATGGCCAGCAGGGCAGCGATGATGCCCACAGCCACGGCCTGACGCATAAACGGTCGGCGGATAAAGCCCCACGAGGCACCCACCAGCTTCATCGTGTGGATGAGAAACCGACGGGAATAGACGCTCAGGCGCACCGTGTTGTTGATGAGCGAGAACGAGACGAAGGTCAGCAGCACTGCCAGCACAAACAGGATGAAGTTCATCCTGCCCAGGTTCATGTTCACATTGTCCATCAGGTCCTCCTGATAGGCCACATCCGTCACCTTTGGATTCTTCTGCAACTCGTAGACAATCCATTTCAGCGAGTCGCGGTTGGCATAGTCCGACTTCAGCTGCAGCTCCAGCGTAGCCACAAAGGGGTTGGCCCCCAGAAATTCCGAGGGGTCGGAGCCCATGGCCTCAGTCTGCTCCTTCAGAGCCTGATCCTTACTGACATAGTCGATGTTACGGGAGTAGGGACGGTGATACAAGTCGCGACAAAGCCGCTTGGCCTCGTTCACGCTTACATCGTCACCCAGCATAACGGTCACCGTGAGGTTCTCCTTCACCCATGCCGACAGGTTACGCGATGTCAGCACGGAGAACACAATGATACCCAACAGCACCAGCACCATGGCTGTACTGATACACAAGGTGACCCACTGCACACCACGCCGGCTGCCAGTCTTCTTCTTGCGTTTTTTCATTTACTTTACGTACGTAAAATTTGAATTCGGGTGCAAAGATACAATAAATAATTGAAAATTATTCGGGCGGCAGCAAATTTTTCACTTTTCACTGTTCACTTTTCACTTAATTTATTACCTTTGCACCCATTATGAGTACAATTATCTATCCATCGCCCATCTTCGGGCCCGTTCACAGCCGCCGACTGGGCATTTCCCTCGGCATCAACCTCATGCCTGCCGACGGTAAGATCTGCACCTTCAACTGCATCTACTGTGAGTGTGGTCTCAACGAAGACCACCGCCCTGCCCTGCCCCGTCCTTCGCGGGAGCTTGTAGCCCAAAAGCTGGAGACCAAGCTGCAGGAGATGGCTGCCGAAGGCCAGCTGCCCGATGTGCTGACCTTTGCAGGCAATGGCGAGCCCACCTGTCATCCCCACTTTGCGGAGATCATCGACGACACCATCCGCCTGCGCAATCAGTATTGTCCCAACGCCAAGGTGTCAGTACTGAGCAATTCCACCATGATCCACCATCAGAAAGTGCACGATGCCCTGATGCGTGTCGACAACAATATCCTCAAGCTCGACACCGTCGACCCTATATATATTAATAAGGTAGACCAGCCCGTCATTCCCTACGATGTCAATACCGTCATCGAGCGTCTGAAAGCCTTCCAGGGGCATGTGATTATCCAGACCATGTTTATGAGGGGACAGAGCGGTGACGCGTCCATCGACAATACCGGTGAGGCGTTTGTCGGACCGTGGCTGGAGGCTGTGAAGGAGATTGCGCCCCAGCAGGTCATGATCTACACCATCGACCGCGAGACGCCCACCCAAGGCCTCCTCAAAGCTACCCCCGCCCAACTCGACCAGATCCGCGACCGCGTCATCGCCCTCGGCATCCCCTGCACCGCCTCCTACTAAAAATATGTGTATTGGTACTAAAATAATGGATTGCGATGAATACAAAAGTAAAATCCTTATTGCAACAGCTGCTACAGAGTCCACGACGGTTCCCTGTTGAACTGGCCCTGGGAGTGGTGTTCTTCATCATAGCCGTATGGGATAGCGAGACGCACGTATGGAATGAGAAGACGGCAGAGTATGAAAGTGCAGTCAATGGTGACATTCTTTGGTTCTTCGTGCCCTTGATGGCACTGACCTTCTGGCTCCATCGCGTCAACCGTTGGGCTTATTATACCTCGTTTTTCCTCTTCCTGCCGCTGATGATGCTCGACCTGAAGCCCTTCCTATGGACTTATGGTTTCGCTTTCACCTATGTCCTGGCGGCGATTCTGCTCATCATCGGCAACAGACGGTTAGACAACCGCTCGTTTGCAGCCCATGCCCTGCACGTAGTCACACAGATGTTCTTCGGACTGCTCATTTCCGGCATCCTCTATATGGCTGTCTTGACCATCACATCCTCATTCTTCTATATCTTCGGCATCGACGAACCCAAGCATTTCTACGAGCATATCGCGCAGTTCATATTTTTTGTGCTGGCTCCGCAGGTGTGCTGCACCCTTGTCCGCCAGAACGAGGACGAAGTGGCCGAGCCTTTCAAGATACTCAGGCTTATCCTCAATTTCATCCTCTCCCCAGCCGTCATCATCTATACCGTCATCCTCTATACCTATTTCATAAAGATAGCCTTCGAGTGGGACCTGCCCAAGGGCGGCGTGGCTTGGATGGTCATGGGATTCATCACGGTGGCATTGATAGGTCGTGTGGCACAATCGATACTCAGCCAGCGATATTACGACTGGTTCTACAGTCGGTTCACGCTGATTGCCATCCCTCCGCTCATCATGTACTGGATCGGCTCCATCTATCGCATCCGTCTCTACAGCTTCACCGAAAGCCGTTTCTACCTGATGGTGGCAGGTGTGCTGATGACGCTCTTTGTACTGATGCTGTTCCGTACTCGCACCCGTCGCTATCAGCTCATGGCACTCATCTTCGGAGCGGCCATCATCCTCTTCACCTATATCCCGGGCATCTCTGCCAAGAGCATCGGCCTAAGCTGTCAGAAACAGCGGCTCACGGAACTTATCAGCGAACTGAAACTGACCGACGCCAAGACGGGCAAGCTGAACGATGACCTCGATATGAGAAGCATCCGTCAGGACAGTATGATGTGCGAACGATACAAGGATGTTACCAGCGTTATCAGCTATGTTCGCAGCGAAATCGGTGACAAGGAGTTTGATGCAAAATACGGTAAATGGGCGCACTCGGAGTACAGTTTCGGCTACGATAAAGCTAATGGCAAATCCATAGTGCCTCGCAATAGTGGTGACATCACATATACCAGAAGGAAGCCCGTAGAGTTGGGTGAATACACCATCATGCTACCCTCAAAAGCATACGAATACAACTTCAAAAACCAGACGGTAACAATCACCCAGGATAAGGATACCGTTCTCGAATATCCTATTCAAAAGCTCATCCGTCAGGACACGATGCTCCTGCATCATCCTGAACAACTGCTCACCTATCGCAACGACTCTCTGATGCTAATACTTGAAGGTATCTGCATTGAAGACACCGTCGTTACAGATGTCAGGTACTATGGTCTGCAACTGTTCAAGAAGAAGTAATATCTGACAAGGGACAGGTACCTGTCATGTCACATCGGGGTCAGGATACTTTGTGACATTATGCTCTCCTAATAATAGAAAACCCGACTCCTGTCATCCGCTCCAATTGCCTGATACTTGCTCCAAAATCCTTGGCGGATCTTAGTATTTCTTCGCGACGGTCTTTGCTGAGCAACAGGATATCGGCAGGAGTTCTAAGCCCGTAAGTATCCAATAGATATTCCCTTACCTCGTCATCGCTAGCAAAACAATTGCTTTTGTCGTAATCGAGGATGCGAACACTCTTTGCCAAAGGCTCATTCACCAATCCCCGCAGTTCATCCAGCGTCATCCGTTTCAGAACATGCCGTGTTTTGCAGATAGATTCACATACCATCTGCAGACTCTCGTATTCCCTCCAGCTACTCCAAGGATAGCTTATCACATCTTTCGACAACCCTGCTGCCATAGGATTCTGGTGAATATATCTAAGAAGGGTGAAGAAATAAGCTGCATCGTTGACGGGTTCGCTTTTGAATCTGTCCTGAAATAAATGTCCGCATCGCTCATGCTTCTTATTGAAATAGAGTGCGTATGCGGCTGAGATGCGCTTGACGACAGACGACAAGTCTTCAGATTCTTCCTTGATAAGAAGATGGACGTGGTTTGGCATAAGACAATATGCATAAAACGAACAACGGGGCGGCTGTGGACAATTCAACTCGTCTTTCGGATTTGCAAACTGTCCGAGCAATTCCTGGAATCTTGAGTAATCACTTGGCTGCTCGAAGATAATCTGATGATTCACGCCTCTCATCATGACGTGATAAATACCTGTTTCACTTTTGGTTCTGAGTGTTCTTGCCATATTATTATATTTTTTGATTAACTGCTGCAAAGGTATAAAAATATTGTGAATCAGCCAAACAATTCACGCAAAAACTAATCTCAAAAGCCTAAAAAAATAGAAATGTCACAAAGTATCCTCGATGTGACATTAGTCTCGGAGAAAAAGAAATAAGTCTGAAAGTATTGAAAATTATTCCGAGAGTATTGATGATTACTTTCGGAGTAATTGACGTATCATATATTGGAAAAAGAAACCGGCACGTGAGTGCCGGGAAAGAGTTCTCTTCTTTTCAGATTTGCAAGTTAATCATCTCTTTTTCCGTGTCTATACATTAGATAGAGATCTAGTGCAATACCCGGTACTGCAAACCACGACTAAAAGAAGCTTAGCAAGGTAAGCGAAATAGATGTGAGACCTACAACGATTGGATTATCTGCCAATCTACCAATAGACAGAGCTTTCTTTTTCAACTCTGTCTAAATTACTCTGAATAATAGCTTTTTATTAATCATTTTACTTAGATGTATTATGCTAATGTGATACCCCGGAGCCCTATCGGGCAATTAGCTTATTAATTTTGGCTCTTAGTCACCTGGCAGCTTCCTACTCTCCCGCATATCTTTGCAGTACCATCGGCGTAAGCGGGCTTAACTTCTCTGTTCGGAATGGGAAGAGGTGTCCTCCGCCACAATAGCCACCACCGTCTTATACTATTTTATTTCTAGTCAATAACAATATCCTTACGACCTTTTAATGCTTCTCGAATCCTATCCTGTTCTTCTGAAGTCAGTGACGATGTTTCAAAACTTTCCGAGAAAATGCGATAGGCATCTTCGTCCAAATGGCCTCTAACTGAAACGACTTTGTTATCAAGATGAATATTCATCTGATTTCCTTTTAGGTCAAACTTAATGCCACTCATGAATCCTTATTTTATTAGTACTTTCTTACCATTTATGATGTAGATTCCTTTCGAAGGTTTGTTCACATGATATCCATGAAGGTCATAGTACCTTTCTTCAGCTTTGATCTCGTCTTTAATATTGATAACACCTGTTGGTTTAGGGTCGTTATCTGTCAAAGCGACTATGTTTTTAAAATCTTTCCAATACTTTGCTTTTTTATACAAATCAATACTCTTAGCTGGCACATGGAGTGTCGCAGTCTCCCTAATGTTGAAGTCAAAACCACATGAAGACGGAGTTGACTCAACATAACAAAATATATCTTTAACATTATCACAATTTTGGAAAGCAAAACCATATATATCTTTTGCACCAGATCCGATAACAACGGTAGTAAGACCAGAACACTCAAGAAATGCATAAGATCCGATTTTTGTCACACTATTAGGGATAGAAACTGAGGTTAGACTTGTACAATCTTGGAAAGAGCCTAATCCAATTGTCTCTACACCGTTTTCGATGATAAAAGAGGAAAGATTTCTACAACCTCCAAATGCCCCTTGTCCAATTCTTTTCACGCTATTAGGAATGACAATATGGGTTAGATTATTTAGATTCGAGAAAGCATACCCTTCAATAGACGTTACATTATGGGGAATAATTACTGTAGTAAGACCAACACAATTGCAAAAAGAATGTTCCCCTATAGTATCTACACTATTAGGGATAGTGTAACTTTTTTCGGACTTTCCGGCAGGGTAGCCTATAAGCGTTGTCATGTCTTTGTTAAACAATACTCCAAAAACAGAACAGAAGTAAGGGTTATCAGAATTAACCTTAAATTCTGAAAGACTAATGCACTCATCGAATGCTCTTTTTCCAATAGAAGTCAAACCGATTCCAATAGAAACGTTTTTTAAACCCTTACACTCAAAAAAGGCATAGTTACCGATAGACGTAACGCTATTAGGTATACTTATATTGATAAGTTTTTCACAGTAAGCAAATGTATATGTACCAATAGATCTTAAATTATTAGACAATGTTACAGAAGTTAAACTACTACATTGATAAAAAGTAGAACCTTCTAAATTTGTTACACTATTCGGAATGATTATTGAAGTTAAACTTTCGCATTTTTCGAAAGCATAACCACCTATACTTTTTACACTATTAGGAATAGTCACAGAGGTCAGACTCCTACAGTAGGAGAAAGCACAGAATCCTATTCCCTCTAAACTATTTCCTAAAATCAAACGAGAAAGGCTATAACAATGGTCAAAAGCCCATTTCCCAATGTATGTAACACTATTAGGTATGGTAACAGAGGTAATGCTACTGCTTTCGAAAGCCCTTTCGGCAATAGATTTTACTTCGTACTTTCCCTTATATTCAATATATTGAGGAATAACAACGTTACCATTACCATTATAGTCATCAGAAAGACCACACACAGTAGCACTGCCATTGTAAATCTCATATCTTACGCCGTCGATAGTTACAGCAATTGCGCTTAGAACTACGAATACATGTACAAATAACAAAAGTAAGAATCTCCTTTTCATATTTCTATGCTTTTTATTGTTGAACACTTCTACATTTCATAATTTAATAACCTGTTAATTTTTCTGATTTCTTCTTCCAAACCTGCTGCATATCGTTCTGAAGAGATATATTCCACATTGCAGATGCTTGTGTCATACCGGGGGCAGGATAATTTGTGACTGTCACGAAGTGTTCTGACCCTGTATGACATGTCTTGGTTTCCAGTATGTTGGCATGAAATGTATTCATCTTGTTAATAATTGTAATCCGTGTGCAAATATAAAAATTAATTTGGAAATAAACAAGAAAAAGACAGAAAACTTGCGATAATCAGAATTATTGCGTATCTTTGCAAATCAACAATTGAATACGAATATGGAAGAGAAAGAACTGAAAGCGAAAAATATACCAATGGGATATCCATTATGTTTTAACGAAGAATGTGCAGAGAAGGGAAAGTGCATGCATTATCAGGCCAGGCTGCTGATGCCTGAGGGTCGTTATTATGGTTCGGCGGTTTTTCCATTAGCATGGAAAGATGGTAAGTGCAAATGCTTCCGTGAGAAGAAGCTGGTGAATAAGGCTTGGGGGTTCACGAAGATCTATGATAATGTTCCCCAAAGACAAAAGGCTGAGGCTCGTGCGTGTGTACATTCTTTTTTTGGTCGAGGCAATGGCCCATATTATAGGGTTCATCATGGTGAAAACAAGCTTTCACCAAAAGAGCAGGAAGAGATTTTGAAGATCCTTGCTAAGTTTGGAAGCACGGAGGGTATCCAATTCGACCACTACATTACGGATTGGGACTTCGACTATTAACAAGCGAACATCATGACTGCCTAGCTGGCTTTTTGTCAGCCTACGGCTCGCTATTTATTCCCACACTGGGAACGTTTTATTCCCACCGTGGGAACATTTCATTCCCAGTGTGGGAATAATTGTTGCTCTTAAAGGGAACAATCCGGCACCTTCTTATCAATGGATAAACGGCTCTTTATCATCGAGGCGATGGTCTTATTTCAAAATAAGAGGCTTCAGAAAAGCCTATATACACTCCACCCAATCACTTGTAACATCGATAAACACAAGGACTGCGCTGGGTTGGGTGTTGGCTCAGCACTCACCCCAAGACCTAACCAAACACTCACCCTAATACCCACCCTTTCGCTCATTTTGTCCATTTTTCAAAATCAACACCTCGAAAAGTGTTAAAAAACAACCTTGTCGTGCCTATTTTGAGGAAAAACTTGCAAACCGCATTTTTATTTTGTATCTTTGCACCTTGAAAGGCGTGACGCTGTGAGAGACACTTACAAGCCAATCTAGCCTTAACTACTAAAAATTCTTTTTCCTATGAGTAAGGAACTGACCATTCACGGTGAGGCTCTTGGAGCTTCACAGCAGGGAACGCTCGCAGTAGAGCAATTCCTGAAAGACAATTACCTATTCCGCTTCAACGAACTGAGCGGGAAGGTAGAGTGTGTAACCCTGCCGTCTGACGATAAGCCCGTCTGGCAAGTGCTGACTCAAAAGGCGCTGAACTCCATCATCATCCGCGCCAAGCGTGAGCAGATCTGCGAGAAGGGCAGTCCAAAGACGGACATCGTCGAGCTGGTGCAGTCTGACGAGGTCGAGACGTTCAATCCCATCCAGGATTATCTCTCGCATCTGCCACAATGGGACGGACAGAACCATGTGGCCCGTCTCTTCGGGCGTTTGCCTGGCGTGAGCACAGAACAGTTGGAGTTTCTATCCGTCTGGATCCGCTCGGCTGTGGCTCACTGGCTTCAGATGGACACGCTTCATGGCAATGAGTGCGTGCCCACGCTGATTGGTGCTCAGGGCTGCGGAAAGTCCACCTTCGTGGCCCGCCTGCTGCCTGCAGAACTTCGTGTGTACTTCTTGGATCATCTGAACCTCTCGAACAAGTTCGATAAGGAGATGGCCTTGACGAACAATCTGATTGTCAACCTCGACGAGTTGGATGCCATCCGTCCATCTCAGCATGCGGCTCTGAAGCAGACGCTCTCGAAGAGTAAGGTGAACGGACGACCTATCTATGGCGCCTCGCAGGATGACCGACCTCGCTATGCCTCGTTTGTGGCGACGACCAACAATCCTCATCCGCTGTCGGATGCTACGGGTAGCCGTCGATACATCTGCCTGACCATTCCTGAAGGACAGTATATCGATAATTCTAGTGAGATCGACTATCAGCAGCTCTATGCACAGGTGGTTCATGAGGTGAAAGACCTGAAGGCTCCCTACTGGTTTAACAATCAGCAGGTGGCACGTATTCAGGAACTGAACCTGAACTACATGGAGCAGAAGGATATTGCAGAGGTGATTGAGGCCTGTATCCGCAAGCCCAAGGAGGGTGAGCAAGGCATCCGTATGAAGAGCGGTGAGATTGTGAGCCTGATCCGTCGTAAGTATCCTTCGATTAAGAACGACCACAGCACGAAGATCCATCTGGGAATGGCGATGAAGGAACTCGGCTTCGAGGGTAAGACGCACGGAAACCAGACGTATTACAAGGTGATTCCCTTGAAAGCAGCCTGAGCCTGAGGGGTGGGTGTCTGGTGGAGTGTTAGGGTAAGTGTTGGGGTGAGTGTTGTTTGAACACCCACCCCTTCGCTTTTCTATTATTTAAAGGGTTCTCAAACAATCGGGGTGGGTGTTTCACAACGAAATGTCACAAAGTATCCTGACCCCGATGTGACATTGTCTGTTACTTACACATGATGCCTCGTTTGGTGTTCTCGAGGAACTGGATGATGGTCTGTATCTCGGGGCTATCGGGCACCTGATCCTTGATCTGGTTGATGACATCGAAGACGCTTGTCTTTCCGTGGAACAGCAGACGGTAGGCGTTAGCAATGTGCTTCTGCACCTTCTCGTTGATACCGGCCTCACGCATCATCGTGTTGTTGGGACCTCCGTATTCGAGGGGCTTACCGCCTACGATGACGAAGGGCGGGATGTCCTGCGAGAAGGTGGTTCCGGCCTGTATGAGGGCCAGACGGCCCACGCGGGTGTTGGCATTCTGGATGGCGGAGCTGGAGAAGATCGCACCGTTGTGGATCTCGCAGTCGCCCGCAATCTTCACACCATAACCGAATACACAGTGGTCGCCCACAACGGTATCATGGCTGATATGCGTGCCTTCGAGCAGGAAGTTGTTGTTGCCGATCTTCGTCACACCGTCGCGGTGGGTTCCGCGGTTGATGACCACATTCTCACGGATGATATTGTTGTCGCCAATCTCCACATACGATTTCTCGCCACGGAAGTTGAAGTCCTGTGGCAGGGCGGCGATGACGGAGCCCTGGTGGATCTTGTTGTTCTTGCCAATACGTGAACCGTCGCAGATGGAGACGAAGGGGAAGATTATGCAGTTGTCGCCTATCTCCACATCATCCTCGATATATACGAAGGGGAATATCTTGCAGTTGTTGCCGATTTTCGCCTTTGGGCTGATCTCGGCCTTTGGACTAATTTCGCTTGCCATAATTATCAATGTTCAATATTCAATGTTCAATCACTTTGCACCGCCACCGAGGGCCTGATAGAGATTCACCACTGCCTGCATCTTGTTGAACTGGTCGGTAACCTCGTTGATCTCGGCATTGAGGAGGTTGGACTGGGCAGAGATGACCTCGAGGTAAGTGGTGTTGCTGGAGGATTCCATCAACTTGCGGGTGTCCTCGACATTCTGCTTGAGCACAGCCACGCGCTTGCCGTCGAGTTCCACCTTCTCAGCATAGGAGTTGTAGGAGACGAGGGCGTTCGACACCTCGTTGCCAGCCTTGTAGATGGCGTTCTGCCAGTTGTTGTAGGCCTGCTCATACTTGTCCTTAGCCACCTTCAAGCCAGCCACAATCTGTCCGTGCTGGAAGATGGGCTGCACCAGGCTTCCTACGGCCGAGAGAAGCCACTTGCCAGGATTCACCATACCGTTCTGATTAGTAAAGGCAGCACTACCCGTCACGGTGATGTTCGGATAGAAGCGGCTGCGGGCCGTCTCCACATCATAGAAGCATTGTGCCAGCGACATCTCGTAGGAGTGGACATCAGCACGGTTGTTCAGCATCTGGATACCCACGCCTGCAGCAAGATCCTGAGGCAGGCTCTGTCCTGCAAATGTGCCGCGCTTGATGGTCTGTCCGGGCTGGCCAAGCAGCAGCGAGAGCGAGTTCTCCATCTCTCGGATCTGACGCTGCAGGTCCACCTTCTGTGCCTGCACCTGATAGTAGGCGGCCTCAGCACTCTGCACGGCCGTAGAGCGATAGCCCACACGGTTCTCGTGCATGAACTTCATCTTGTCCCAGGTGTCCTTCGTCAGCTGCTCCATATCGTTGCTGATCTCCACCTGACGGTCGAGCATCAACAGCGTGTAATAGAGATTGGCGATGCCCGAGATGATGTTGCACTTCACCACCGTCTGATAGTCCTTGGTGGCGATGAGCTGCATCTGTGCCGAACGCTTCACGCTGAGCAGGTTGCCGAAGAGGTCGACGTTCCAGCTGGCAGAGATGGGCAGCGTATAGGCCTTGGTGGCAGCAGCCCCGTCGAACGACGAGAGCGTTCCCTGCGCATTGATACCCACCGACGGCAGGAAGGCGAGCTTGGCCACCTTCAGGGCCTCTTCCACCATGTGCACGTTGAGGGCAGCATTCAGCAGGTCGGGGTTGTTGTCGAGTCCCTGCTGGATGAGAGCCTGGAGCTGCGGGTCGGTAAAGACGGTGCGCCAGGGCATATTGCCGAACGACGTGGTATCGGTCACGGCGAGCGTGTCCGTCAGCGACACCGGGTCGCGCACAATGCCGTCGGTCTTCACTTCCGGACGCTCGTACTTATTATAGAGTCCGCAGCCCGACAGCAGCAGTGCTGTAATAGACATTAATACTATTTTCTTCATATATTTCTTTTTCTTAAACCACGAATTTCACTAATTTCACTAATTATTAATTCGTTTAATTCGCGTAATTCGTGGTCGTTATTACTTCTCTAATTCGTAGTCTTCGGGGTTTGAATGTGCATACTGGGTCAGTTCGGCAGCCACCTCCGGGTTCTCCTCGTCCTCGAACTTCATCGGACGGAACTTCTCCTGTAAAGACTGGAAGATGACGAAGAGCGTGGGCACGACGAAGATCTGCAGCAGCGTACCGATGAGCATACCACCCACGGCAGCGGCTCCCAGCGTCTGGTTACCGTTCTTACCTACACCCGAGGCGAACATCATCGGCAGCAGACCGATGACCATAGCCAGTGACGTCATCAGAATAGGACGCAGACGGGCGGCAGCACCCAGCACGGCCGACCACGAGATGGCCATACCCGTCTCGCGGCGCTCAAGGGCGAACTGCACAATCAGGATGGCGTTCTTGGCCAACAGTCCGATCAGCATGATGAGCGAGATCTGCATGTAGATATCGTTGGCGTGGCCGAACATCATCGTGAAGAGGAAACAGCCAGCCAGTCCGAAAGGTACGGAGAAGATCACACACAACGGCAGGATGTAGGACTCGTACTGTGCGGAGAGGATGAGGTAGATGAAGATGATACACAACAGGAAGATGATACCCGTAGTGTTCGAAGCCTTGGCCTCCTCACGCGTCAGACCGGAGTAGTCGTAGGTATAGCCAGCGGGCAGAATATTCTCACCGATCTCCTCTACAGCCTTGATGGCCTCACCGGTAGAATAGCCGTCAGCTACGGTGGCTGTCACGTTGATCGACGTAAACAGATTGAAGCGGTTGATATTGGTCGGGCCATAGACACGCTCCAGATTACAGTACTCCTGAATGGGCGCCATGCCCGCAGGCGTACGTACATATATATTATTAAGCGACTCTTCAGTCATGCGGGTCTCGGGCGAAGCCTGGATCATCACACGGTAGAGTTTACCGTAAGCATTGAAGTTCGAGGCATAGAGGCCACCATAATAACCTTGCAACGTAGTGAGGATCGTAGAGGGCGAGATACCGCTCTGCTTACACTTAGCCACATCGACGTGAACCATATACTGCGGATAACTCGGGTTGTAGGAAGTCTGAGCCATCTGGATTTCGGGGCGCTTGTTGAGCTCAGCGATGAAATCCTTTGTGATATCAAAGAATCGGTTCAGATCACCACCAGTACGGTCCTGCATTACCAGCGACACACCGCTATTGGCTGAGAAGCCGGGAATCATAGGCGGTGAGAATGCCAGGATGCTGGCATCTTTGATATGGGCCGTCTTGATGAAAATCTGAGCCACCACACCATCGGCACTCATCGGGTCGAGGAAGAAACGGTATATACCGTCGCCCTGCCACAATCCCGATAACTTCCACCAGAATCCCCTCTGACGCTCAGAGAAAGGCTTCAGTTTCAGGATAAATGTGGCCTGGTCACTACCGGCACCGGCGATGAAGTTATAACCCTGAATCTGCTCGCGGCTCTGGATGGCGGGGTCGGCTGCAAGAATCTTGTCCACCTCGTCAATGACCTGACGGGTGCGCGCCACAGAGGTGGCTGGCGGCATAGAGATGGTACAGAACAGCGTACCTGTATCCTCAGACGGCACCAGACCTGTCTTCGTGGTAACGAATGTCGTAGCCAGCACGGCGATACCAACAATCACGGCAATACCGATGGCCAGCGGCTTACGCACCAATTTCTCCACACGGGTCTTGTACTTGCCCAGCACCTTGTCGTAGGCAGTGTTGAACGAGGCGTGGAAACGGTCAATCATCGACATCTTCTTCTCATGGCCGTTCTCGTCGTGGGGTTTCAGGAAGATGGCACAGAGGGCTGGCGACAGCGTCAGGGCGTTCAATGCCGAGATGAAGATAGAGACGGCCATCGTCACACCGAACTCACGGTAGAACGAACCGCTTGTGCCACCGATGAACGACACGGGGATGAACACCGAGGCCATCACAAGCGTGATGGAGATGATGGCACCCGAAATCTCGTTCATAGCATCGATAGAGGCCGTCAGTGTCGACTTATAGCCCTGATCCAACTTCGCGTGGACGGCCTCCACCACCACGATGGCATCGTCAACCACGATGGCAATGGCCAAGAGCAAAGCCGACAGCGTCAGCAGGTTGATGGAGAATCCAAACACGTTCAGGAAGAAGAACGTACCGATCAACGATACCGGCACGGCAATCAGCGGGATGAGTGTCGAGCGCCAGTCCTGCAGGAACACGTAGATGACGAGGAACACGAGTACCAACGTGAAGAACAGCGTGAATACCACCTCTTCGATAGAGGCATAGAGGAACTCAGTCACATCGTAGTTGATCTTATAGGTCATGCCCGGGGGGAACAGCTTAGCTTGTTCCTCCAACTCGGCCTTCACCTGCTTGGCAATCTCGTTGGCGTTAGAACCGGCAATCTGCTGTACCATACCCATCACAGAGGGCAGGTTGTTGTTTCTCATCGAGACACTGTACTGCTGACCGCCGAGTTCAATCTTGGCCACATCCTTCAGCTTCAGCGTCGTTCCGTCACCCTTGCTCTGGATGATGATGTCGCCGAACTCCTCGGGGGTCTTCAGACGACCGGTATAGCGCAATGAGTATTCATAGGCCACATTGGCATCCTCACCAAACTTACCCGGAGCGGCCTCAATGTTCTGCTCAGCCAGTACGCCGCTGATGTCAGAAGGCATCAGGTTGTACTGCTTCATCACGTCGGGCTTCAGCCAGATACGCATCGAATAGGTCTTCAGACCCGGGCTCTGCACGTCGCCCACACCCTGAATACGCTTGAGGGCGGGGATGATGTTGATGTTGTTATAGTTCGTCAGGAACTGGTCGTCGTAACGGCCGTCCTCAGAGGTCAGGGAGAACATCAGCACCTGCGAAGTCTGACGCTTCATCACGGTCACACCGACACGCGTCACCTCGGCAGGCATCAGCGCCATCGCCTGCTGCACACGGTTCTGCACGTTCACAGCACACATATCGGCATTCATACCCTGGCGGAACAGAATGCTCAGCTGAGCCGATCCTGAAGAGGCGGTCGACGAGATATAGTCCATACCCTCCACACCGTTGATACTCTCTTCCAACGGCACAATCACGGAGTTCTTCACCGTCTCCGCATCGGCACCAGGATAACTGGTGAACACCGCAACGGTTGGCGGTGCAATATCCGGATACTGCTCGATAGGCAGTGATACCAGTCCGATAAAGCCCAGCAAGACGATGAGGATAGAGATCACCGTCGACAGCACCGGGCGTTTGATAAAATTCGTAAAAGTCATATTTCTTACTTCTTACATCTTACTTCTTACATCTCTTACTTCTTCATCGCTCCAACGATGTCGCCGGCACTCATGGCCTTGGCCTGCTCATCAATCTTCTGCTGATACTTCTCAGGCGTGATGGGCACAATCTCCATACCGTCGTTCAGCTTGGTGATACCATTGGTCACATACTTGTCACCCACCTTCAGACCGTCGGTCACGATGTAGTTGTTACCGTCGGTCTGCGGATCCACCTGGATCTCAGTATATTTTACCTTATTATCCTTACCTAAGGTATAGACGAACTTCTTGTTCTGCACCTCAGAGACACATGCCTGCGGAATAATAATGGCATCGCTGTTGCTCTTCGGAATGATGATGGAGCCTGAGCCACCGCTCTTCAACAGCTTCTCAGGATTGGGGAAGAGGGCAATCACCTGGATAGAACCCGTGGCGGGATCGATGACACCACTCATCTTCGTCACCTTACCTTCGTGGGCGTATACAGAACCGTCAGCCAGCTGCAGCTTCACATTAGGCAGGGCTCCCATAGCAGCCTTCTGGCCGCCCTCGGCCTGCGCCATAGCCAGCGCGTCCTTCTCCGTCAACGAGAAGTAGACCTCCATCTGCGAGTTGTTCGACACGGTGGTCAGCACCGAAGCGGTGTTCACCAAAGCACCTTTCTTAAAGGGCAGCGTACCTACCACACCAGCAGCGGGACTCTTCACATAGCAGAAGCTCAGCATCTCCTTGGCCGAAGCCAGACCGGCCTGAGCCAGAGCCAGAGCTGCCTTCGCACTCTCGTAGCTGTTGGTGGCCGACTGCAGTTCGAAGTCGCCGATCACCTTGTTCTCATACAATTTCTGGGCATTCTCAAACGACAGCTTCGACGTGTTGCACGAAGCCTGGGCCGTGTTCACCTGAGCCTGCGACTGGCGCACCTGAGCCTGATAGGTCGCATTGTCGAGCACGAAGAGCACCTGTCCGGCACCCACCGTCTGACCTTCCTTCACATTAATCTGGGTAATAAAACCCTGTACCTTCGGACAGATCTGCACGTCCTGCACACCCTTGATGGTAGCAGGATAAGTGGTCTGCATCTGGGTACTTGACGTTCCGACCGTCACGACCGGATACTCATTGTCGCCAAACGTAGGGCGACCACCGCCGCCACCGCATGATGACAGCATCACTGCTGCGGCAGCAAACATCAAAAATTTGTTCTTTTTCATACTTAAAACTATTTTGTTTAATACGTATCAAACCATTGTGCGCCCCGAAAACTTCCGAGGTGCGCTGTAGTTTCCGAGGTGCAAAGTTACGAAAAATATATCTAATGATATATTCCGAGGCAGAGATTTTAACAAAGTTTATGAGGTCGTTCATACGCCTTTTTTCCAATAAACAGAATTTTTTGAGAATTATTATCATTTTAATTTGGGCGGGTCGGAAAAAATTCGTAACTTTGTAGCCCAAAATTGTACAAAACCAATAAATGACATGAAGAAACTATTCATTTGCGCAACCATCGCAATGGCTTTTGCCACAGGGGCAACGGCCGCAGAACAAGTGAAGGCTACTATCCATGCCGACAAGGCGGGAGCCAAGATCAACAAAGAGATTTACGGCCAGTTTTCTGAGCACCTGGGCAGCTGTATCTACGGCGGTCTCTGGGTGGGCGAGAACTCGAAGATTCCCAACATCAACGGCTATCGTAAGGACGTGTTCGAGGCCTTGAAGGCCCTGAAGGTGCCCGTATTGCGCTGGCCAGGCGGCTGCTTTGCCGATGACTACCACTGGATGGACGGTATCGGCCCGAAGGACCAGCGTCCCTCACTGCGTAACAACAACTGGGGCGGAACGATCGAGGACAACTCCTTCGGTACGCATGAGTTTCTGAACCTCTGTGAGATGCTCGACTGCGAGCCGTATATCAGCGGTAACGTGGGTTCAGGTACGGTGAAGGAAATGGCGCAATGGGTAGAATATATGACCTCTGACGGTGACACCCCGATGGCCCGTCTGCGTCGTCAGAACGGTCGCGACAAGGCCTGGCACGTGAAATACTTCGGTATCGGCAATGAGGCCTGGGGCTGTGGCGGTAATATGACACCAGAGTATTATTCCGACGAGTTCCGCAAGTTCAACACCTACCTGCGCGACTATACGGGCAACAAGCTCTACCGTATCGGCTCGGGTGCCTCGGACTATGATTATAACTGGACAGAGGTGCTGATGGACAAGATCGGTGACAGGATGCAGGGTGTAAGCCTACATTATTATACTTGCTCGGGCTGGAGCGGTTCGAAGGGCTCAGCCACAAAGTTCGACAACGACCAGTACTACTGGGCACTGGGCAAGTGTCTGGAGATTGAGGAGGTAATCAAGAAGCACAAGGCCATCATGGACGAGAAGGATCCGAAGGGAAAGATCGGTCTGCTGGTGGATGAGTGGGGCACCTGGTGGGACGAGGAGCCTGGCACCATTGCAGGCCACCTGTATCAGCAGAACGCCCTGCGCGATGCCTTCGTGGCTTCGCTGAGCCTGAACGTATTCCATAAGTATACAGACCGTGTGAAGATGGCTAACATCGCACAGATCGTGAACGTGCTGCAGTCGATGATCCTCACCGACCAGGAGGGTACGGGCCACATGGTGCTGACACCCACCTACCACGTGTTCGAGATGTACACCCCGTTCCAGGAGGCTACCTATCTGCCCGTTGACCTCCAGAGCGAGGTGATGGCAGTGAGCAAGGCCTATTTCAAGGAGAAAGCCGACGCGAAGGATGCCGGCTACCGTCCCTGCCCCATGCTCTCGGCCTCAGCCGCCAAGACCAAGGACGGCAGCATCGTGCTCGCCATCACCAACGTAAGCCTCGACAAAGACCAGACGATTGCCTTCCAGCTGGATGGCTATCAGGCCAAGAGCGTCAGTGGTCGTATCCTCACCTCGAAGAACGTGGCCGACTACAATGACTTCCAGCACCCCAACGTGGTGGCTCCGAAGGTCTATAACGGTGCTCAGCTGAAGAAGAACGAGCTGACCGTGAACATTCCCGCAAAATCTATTATCGTACTGAATATCAAATAAATAACATATTAATATAACACATTTCATTATGAACGACAACAAAGTTATGAACATGGCAGCGGATAACATCCGTATCCTTGCTGCTTCGATGGTTGAAAAGGCAAAGTCGGGACACCCCGGCGGTGCTATGGGTGGTGCAGACTTCATCAACACCCTGTACAGCGAGTTCTTAGTGTACGACCCCGAGAATCCAGCCTGGGAGGGTCGCGACCGTTTCTTCCTCGATCCCGGTCACATGGCTCCGATGCTCTACAGCCAGCTCTGCCTCATCGGCAAGTACACGTTGGAGGATTTGCAGAACCTGCGTCAGTGGGGTTCAGTGACGCCTGGTCACCCTGAGCGTGAGATTGAGCGTGGTATCGAGAACACATCCGGTCCTCTGGGACAGGGCCACTGTTTTGCAGTCGGTGCTGCCATCGCCGCTAAGTTCTTGAAGGCTCGTCTGGGCAATGTGATGAATCAGACCATCTACGCCTACATTTCTGACGGTGGTGTGCAGGAGGAGATCTCACAGGGTGCTGGCCGTATCGCCGGTAACCTGGGTCTGGACAACCTGATCATGTTCTACGACGCCAACGATATTCAGCTCTCTACCCGTACGGAGGTGGTGACCTGCGAGGATACAGCCAAGAAGTATGAGGCTTGGGGTTGGTTTGTTCAGAAGATCGACGGTAACGACGTTGACCAGATCCGCGAGGCCATCAAGAAGGCCCAGGCAGAGAAGGAGCGTCCTTCACTCATCATCGGTCACTGTGTGATGGGTAAGGGTGCCCGTAAGGCAGACGGTTCTTCTTACGAGAGCAACTGCGCTACCCACGGTGCTCCTCTCGGTGGCGATGCTTACATCAACACAATGAAGAACCTGGGTGCTGATCCTGAGAACCCGTTCCAGATCTTCCCCGAGGTGAAGGAGTTGTATGCAAAGCGTGCTGAGGAGCTGAAGAAGATCTGCGCTGAGCGCTATGCTGAGAAGGCTGAGTGGGCCAAGGGTCATCCCGTACAGGCCAAGCAGCTGGAGGAGTGGTTCAGTGGCAAGGCTCCGCAGATTGACTGGAGCAAGGTAGAGCAGAAGGCTGGCAGCGCTACCCGTAGCGCATCGGCTGCCGTTCTCGGTCAGCTGGCTGAGCAGGTGCCCAACATGATCTGTGCTTCTGCCGACCTGAGCAACTCAGATAATACCAACGGCTTCCTGAAGAAGACCAAGGACTTGGTTCGTGGTGACTTCAGCGGTGCCTTCTTCGAGGCAGGTGTGGCTGAGCTCACGATGGCTTGCTGCTGTATCGGTATGGCTCTGCACGGTGGTGTAATCCCCGCATGCGGTACCTTCTTCGTATTCTCTGACTACATGAAGCCCGCCGTCCGTATGGCTGCCCTGATGGAGCTGCCCGTGAAGTTTATCTGGACGCACGATGCCTTCCGCGTTGGTGAGGATGGTCCTACCCACGAGCCCGTGGAGCAGGAGGCACAGATCCGTCTGATGGAGAAGCTGAAGAACCATCACGGCAAGAATTCTGTATTGGTGGTTCGTCCTGCCGATGCTGAGGAGACTACCGTCTGCTGGCGCATGGCTATGGAGAATGTCGACACTCCGACAGCACTGATCTTCTCTCGTCAGAACATCGAGATGCTGCCCGAGGGCAACGACTACAGCCAGGCAACCAAGGGTGCATACGTTGTTGCCGGTTCAGATGAGAACTACGACGTGATCCTGTTGGCTTCTGGTTCTGAGGTTTCTACGCTGGAGGCTGGTGCCAAGCTGTTGGCTGCCGACGGTATCAAGACTCGTATCGTGAGTGTTCCTTCTGAGGGTCTGTTCCGCAGCCAGTCGAAGGAGTATCAGCAGAGCGTGCTGCCTGCAGGCAAGAAGAAGTTCGGTCTGACCGCTGGTCTGCCCGTGAACCTTGAAGGTCTGGTAGGTGCTGACGGTACCGTATGGGGTCTCGAGAGCTTCGGTTTCTCTGCTCCTTACAAGGTGCTCGACGAGAAGCTCGGCTTTACTGGTGAAAACGTATACAACCAAGTCAAGAAACTGCTTGCATAATGGAAGTAAAGACAGTTGGAGTAGCCTGTGACCACGCAGGCTACCCTTTAAAGAAGTTCGTACTCCAGTATCTGGAGGAGAAGGGTTACCCCGTTAAGGACTATGGTACCTGGAGCGACGCCTCCGTAGACTACCCCGACTTCGGCCACGCACTGGCTGAAGGTATCGAGAGCGGAGAGGTGTATCCCGGTATCGCCATCTGTGGTTCAGGCGAAGGTATCAGCATCACGCTGAACAAGCACCAGCAGGTGCGTGCCGGACTGTGCTGGATTCCTGAGATAGCCCACCTCATCCGTCAGCACAACGATGCCAACGTGCTCGTGATGCCCGGACGGTTCATCGACAACAATATGGCCCGTAAGATTATGGACGAGTTCTTTACCGCTACCTTCGAAGGCGGACGCCATCAGAAGAGAGTTGATAAGATTCCCGTTCAACCTAAATAAAAAAATCCCAGCGCTTGCTGGGATTTTTTATTGTACCACGAAGTTCCTCACCCACTCTTTCAGCTCGATGACCGCATCCTCGTGTTCCGGATAATACCGGAGCATGATGGTCACCTGCCGCAAAGAGTCGGAGTCGATGACCTTTCCGTAGTATTCCCACTTGTCGTCCTGACCCTCATGGATGCTATAGTCGTCGCCCACTTCCAGCAGTTCTGCACCCATGCCCATCATCCGCTGCCCTGAGCTGCGCATCATACCTGCGAGGGAGTCTACCAAGACAGAAACTGACACATCGTCCATCATGAAGAGTTCCTGCATACCTACTTCATCGGGCAAGTCCTGATGAACGAGATACGAGGGGTAATTGATGTTCATCCCCAGACGGTCGCTGTAATATTTCAGCAATGTAAACTGTCCCATTTTTATCGTCACACTGTCGGCACTCGTCAGTTCGCTCACATAGGCATGGGGTTGCTGACGGCTGTTGCATCCACCCAGCATTCCAATGGCGATGACGGCCAAAATCAAAAATCGACTATACTTCATACAAAAAATCTCTGTTTTCAGCCACAAAGATACAAAAAAGTGGGCAATTAATTATCAAAAATCATAAAATTCAAAAAAAAATGGGGAAATATTTTTGTAATCGGCTGAAAATTAGTAACTTTGCAGTCCAAAATTGAGAAAAAGCAAATATTCACATTATTAATATATAGAAGAAGACAAAAATGACAAAGGCAGAAATCATCAACAAAATTGCTGAAGAGACAGGCATTGCCAAGAAAGATGTGGCCGCTACTGTGGAGGCCTTTATGGAAGAAATCCGTGTAAGCCTGGCGGATAACAAGGAGAACGTTTACCTGCGTGGATTCGGCACCTTTACCGTGAAGCATCGTGCAGCCAAGACGGCTCGTAATATCTCTAAGAACACGACAATGGTCATTGACGCCCACGATTTCCCCGCTTTCAAGCCCTCCAAGAGCTTCATTGACAAGATGTTGCAGAACTAAAAGAACAAGATTTTAACAATAAACATTTAAGTATTATGCCAAACGGAAAAAAGAAGAAGGGCCACAAGATGGCTACTCACAAGCGTAAGAAGAGACTGCGCAAGAACCGTCATAAGAGCAAGTAATCCCTGATTACTGCCCGCGACGGTAAGACGTAGCAAAAAGAAATGAAAGGAGTGTGTCTGCAGATCCGAGAAGGATTGCGACACACCCTTTTGAGTTAAAACCCACTATCAAGACAAGCAAAAGACAATGACAAGTGAAGTGATCATTGATGTGCAACCGAAGGACATCTCGATCGCACTGCTCGAGGACAAGACACTGGTGGAATACCAGAAGGAGCAGCGGTCGGCATCGTTCTCCGTGGGCAACATCTACGTGGCAAAGGTAAAAAAGCTGATGCCCGGACTGAACGCCTGTTTCGTGGATGTCGGCGCTGAGCGTGTCGCATTCCTGCATTATCTTGACCTGGGCTCTCAATTCTGCTCTTATGAAAAATACCTGAAACAGGTAGCTAGCGACCGCAAAAAACTCTACCCGATCCAAAAAGCCACCATCCAGCCGATACTACCCAAGGACGGCAGCATCGCCAATACGCTGAAGGTGGGGCAGGAGATCATGGTACAGATCGTGAAGGAACCCATCAACACAAAAGGTCCCCGTCTGACGTGCGAACTCAGCTTCGCAGGACGTTACCTTGTGCTGATGCCTTTCGACAACACTGTCTCCGTATCGACCAAGATCAAGAAAGGTGAAGAAAGGAGTCGTCTGAAACAACTCATCCAGAGTATCAAACCCAAGAATTTCGGTGTGATAGTTCGAACTGTAGCTGAAGGCAAAAGGGCTGCAGAACTGGATGCTGAGTTGAAAATCCTACTCAAGCGCTGGGAAGACGCTATTACAAAAGTACAGAAGACCGCAGAAAGGCCTGTACTCTGTTTTGAGGAACAAAGCCGCGCCGTTGCCTTGTTGCGCGACTTATTCAATCCCACCTACGACAGCATTCAAGTGAACGATGAGGTAATCGGTGAACAGATCCGCGACTACCTCGGCATGATTGCTCCGGAGAAAAAGGACATTGTGAAGCAGTACAACGGCACAGTGCCCATTTTTGACAATTTCAATGTCACCAAGCAGCTAAAGTCAGGATTCGGACGAACCGTTAACTACAAACATGGTGCCTATCTGATCATCGAGCACACAGAAGCCATGCATGTGGTAGACGTAAATAGCGGTACACGCGTGAAAAAGGAAAACGGTCAGGAAGCAAACGCCCTAGAGACAAACCTCGGAGCTGCAGACGAACTGGCTCGCCAGCTGAGACTACGAGACATGGGAGGTATCATCGTGGTGGATTTCGTGGACATGAAACTGGCGGAAGACCGTCAGATCCTGTATGAGCGCATGTGTAAGAACATGCAGAAGGACCGTGCACGCCACAATATCCTGCCATTGTCGAAGTTCGGACTGATGCAGATTACCCGCCAGCGTGTCCGTCCTGCAATGGATGTCAACGTGGAGGAGGCATGTCCTACCTGTCACGGCTCGGGAAAAATCAAGTCGAGCATCCTGTTTACAGACCAGTTAGAGAGCAAAATTGACCGCATGGTCAACAAGATCGGCATCAAGCGATTCTATTTGCATGTACACCCTTATGTGGCAGCCTATATCAACAAGGGCGTCTTCAGCCTGAAGATGCAGTGGCAGCTGAAATACGGACTGGGTGTGCATATCGTTCCCTCACAGAAACTGGCTTTCCTGCAGTACGAGTTCTATGATACAAAAAAGCAATTCATAGACATGCAGGAAGAGATTGAATCAACATTACAGTAGTAATAATTCCTCTATCATCTATGCTGACACTGAAGATTCTGTTCTGGCTTTGCCTGTTTATCGTATTCTATACTTATCTCGGATACGGTATACTGCTGTTCCTGATCATCCGTCTGAAAAGGCTGGTGAAAGGAAAACCACAGAAAACAGCCATGCCTACAGACGATGAGCTGCCCACAATGACACTCATGATCTGTGCCTACAACGAACAGGATATCGTGGCAGAGAAGATGCAAAACACCCGCGCCCTGGACTATCCAAAGGATAAGTTCAGGGTGATGTGGGTTACCGACGGCACGACGGACAACACCAACGAGTTGTTGAAGGCTTATCCAGAAATAGACTTGGTGTTCAGTCCTGAGCGCAGGGGTAAGACCGCTGCCCTCAAACACGGTCTCAGCGAGGTGAAGACGGAACTCGTGGCCTTTACCGATGCCAACACCATGATTAACAGTGGTGCCATGCGAGAAATCGCCAGACTGTTTCAGGATAAGACCGTGGGCTGCGTCAGCGGTGAGAAACGTGTAGCCTCACGAAACGGAGAAATGGCCGCAGAAGGCGAAGGACTCTACTGGCGTTATGAGAGTACGCTGAAGAAATGGGACAGCGAGCTGTATTCGGCTATGGGTGCAGCTGGTGAACTATATGCCATCCGTCCGGAACTCTGTCGTGAAGTGCCTGACAACGCCCTTCTGGATGATTTCATGATGTCGATGCTCATTGTCGATGAAGGACACCGTATTGCCTATGCCCCTGCGGCATACGCCCTAGAATACGGCTCTGCCAATCTTGCCGAGGAGTCGAAGCGTAAGCGTCGCATCGCAGCCGGTGGTCTGCAGAGTATCTGGTGGCTCCGGAAGATGCTCAACCCTCTTCGCCAGCCCCTGGTGGCCTTCCAGTATATCAGCCATCGCGTACTGAGATGGAGTATCACCCCTATTGCCCTGGTCATACTGGCCATCGTCAACATAGTACTCGTCTGGATGGGCACAGGCATGATATATACAGTCATGCTAGCGCTCCAAACCGCCTTCTATCTGGCAACATTTCTAGGATGGACACTCAACAAGTGCGGTCATCGGAACAAGTTGCTATATACGGCATATTATTTCCTGTTTATGAACCTGAATGTGTTCCAGGGAATGGCCTATTTGAAAAGCCACTCGAATAGCGGTGCTTGGGAAAAAGCAAAAAGAAGCTAAAAAATTCACTCCTTTTTGTTTGTTTGGGAATAATATGTTACCTTTGTACCCAAATAGTGTTTGAAAGGGAATGGAACAAAAAGAAAAGGACATTCTATTACAGAAACTGGCTGATGCTACCCGAAAACTGAACCTCTTGTCTGAGCAGTTGGAGATAGCAAACAGAAAACTGAAAGAATACGAAGAGAAGGCTCTGAAGGCTGAGAAGGCCAGTCAGATGAAATCTCTCTTCCTGGCCAACATGAGCCATGAAATCCGTACCCCCCTGAATGCTATTGAAGGTTTTACGCGCATCATCGTCGAGACAGACTCCGAGGAAGAACGCATGAAATACTATCAGATTGTTGAGAGTAACAACCAGCGTCTGTCGAGTCTGATCAACGAAATCCTCGACCTCTCCAGAGTGGAATCGGGCGAAATCCAGATCAAGAAGGATATGACCGATATCAATCAGTTGTGCGAGAATATCAAGCAGTTGTTTAAGTTCCGTTGTCCGGATTCGCTGAAACTGGAGTTTGAGAAGCCGATGATGACTGTGATGATGAACACCGATGCCAATCGTCTGATACAGGTATTCTCCAATCTCATCAGCAATGCCCTGAAACATACTACGATGGGTAGCATCACCTACGGTTTCCGCGTTATCAACGAGATGAAAGAGATAGAATTCTTCGTAAAGGACACCGGATCGGGTATTGAGCCGGAATTTATCGATCAGATCTTTAACGCCTATGCCTCACAGGATGCAGAACAGCAAAAGGGCTACGGTCTTGGTCTGGCACTCTGTAAGATCATTGTCGAGAAACTGGGAGGAACCATCAGCGTGGAATCGACCGTCAATATCGGTTCCACCTTCACTTTCGTGCTTCCTTTCGAGGGTACTGTCGGAGGTGTCAACCAAGAGCATACCACCTCTACTACCAATGTGCGTACCATCCGTGTGAGCGCCCGTTCTGATGAGATGAACCAGAAGACAATTCTGGTGGCGGAAGACGAAGACAGCAACTACGAGCTGGTGAAGATTGTACTCCAGAAACGTTATCATCTGTTACGTGCCCATAACGGCATCGAGGCCGTCAACCTGAATGAGGACGAAAGGCCAGATCTGATTCTGATGGATATCCGCATGCCTGAGATGAATGGTCTCGACGCCACTCGTATCATCAAGGAAATCAATCACGACACACCCGTCATTGCCCTCAGTGCCTATGCCTTTGAAGAGAATATCCGCGAAGCCAAACTGGCAGGTTGCGACGAGTTCATGGCCAAGCCTTTCAGGGTTGAGAATCTCATTGAGGTGGTCAAGAAATACCTTCATGACGACTAACATTTGTTTGAATCAATCATAAAAAATCACTTATGGGTAAACTTGCAGTTCAGAAGTATTTCTCTTTTATGATGCTCATCATCACCTTTCTGATGATGGTTTTCACGTTCGTAGGCCTTTTCGGAGGCGAGGTTAACCCTTCAGGCAATATGGCACGTGCCCTGCTCGTGTTTGCGCTCCCACTTTTAATAGCCGGTAATGCAATTCTGCTATTATACTGGCTGATCCTGAGGCGATGGCACTGGGCTCTTATGCCATTCATCACCCTTCTCTGCTGTATTCCTTATATAGGAACACTATATAAGTTTGGAGGTATCGACGAGGCTTCAGAGAAACAGGCAGGCCTGAAAATTGCCACTTATAATGTAGCTGGCTTTGGCCGTGAGGCATCAGGTTTCATTGCTCAGGATATTCTCGCTGAGATGAAGAAGCAAAAGGTGGATATCCTTTGTTTCCAGGAGTATTCCGACCATAGTGGTGACAAAAAGAACTCTGAGTCGTATAAGGAATATTTCCCATATATGGCAGAGGGAAAAAGCGATATGGTTATTTACAGTCGTTACCCAATCGTAAATTCTAAGAATATCCCCTTTGAAATGACTAACAACAGTGCCATGTGGGCGGAGGTGAAAATCAACGAACAGGTGATACGCGTATATAACGCTCACCTAGAGACTACAGGTATCAACGGGACCTTACACCGTGCTGCAAAAGTTCAGGATAATACAGGTCTAGAAGTTGAGAACAACCATCTGCTCAGGGCCCTTTACGGAAATTATGCCATCGGTATGATGGCCCGTGCAGGACAGGCAAACGTTCTCGCAATGGATATGAGAGAGTCTGAGGCACCTATCATCGTATGCGGTGATTTCAACGATGTGCCTTACTCCTACGTCTACAACACCATGAAGGGCGATCTCATTGACGGATTCAAGGAGTGCGGAAGTGAATGGATGTACACGTTCCGAGGGGGTAATAAGAAGGTGCGTATCGACTATATCTTCCATGACAAGATGTTCAAAGGACTCACTTATTACAAAAAAGACCTAACCTACTCTGACCACTATCCGGTGTTCCATAAGATAGAGTTGAACAATGAAAACTAAAAATATTAGCCCTGACCATTAGGTCAGGGCTAATTATTATACGATCTTAAATCTCACTCGGAAGGAGCGCTCTTGCTCATCCCAGTTTGTACCAAGCATCTCAAAACGCCCTATCTGAGAAGTACTGCGAACATGCTTGCCGATACAAGGACACACATCATAATCACCGATACGTACCAGCCGGATGGTGTCTGAAGCATCTTCTGGCAAACGGTCTGCAGAAACCTCATCAGGAAGATTGTCACGTGTGACAAACTCGAAGGTTACAGGCAGATCCTCATCAATCAGTTCATTCATCTGACGCTCAATTTCCTTTTCCTCCTGACGCGTCGGCTTATGATCAAGATAGAAACTCATCTTACTCTTCTTCCGTTCAACATGAGCATTATACGACCGTTTGCAGCCAAACAGGCGAATCATTGTCTGATTCAATAGATGCTCCGCCGTATGTGCTGGTGGGAACTCTTCCTTATTGTGGTCATTAAGAATCATGTCCATATGCTTACGCTTTAAACTTCAACACAATAGCACTATAGGCCTGAACATCTACAACGACAGCCCCATCACGCTTCAGCGAGAGCTTCTGTTTTTTGCCTGAGAGCAAATCGGTGGCCTGTACATTCTTCTCCTTCATGTCGAGGAAATCGAAGGCATGTCCAGGAATCGTAATACCAATAGCCTGATCAGCCCCAGCAAAATTGGCAACAATCAGCAGCACCTCTGCCCCAGCCTTACGGATGAAGGCATATTCATGGTGATACTGACCATTGACATACATCAGATCAAAAGAAGCTCCCTTAACGACAGCCTTTTCTGTAGTGGCTATACCGATTACCTTTTCATAGACCGCTTTCAATTGTTTCTCCTGAGCAGTTAGTTTTCGCAGGACAGCACGGACAATAGTGTCCACGCTCCAATAGTCGTAAATCGTAGTACGACCATCATTGCCACTGAAGCCTTCTTTATCCATCCCTCGCTCACCATACTCCTGTCCGAAATAAATCATCAGTGGATTCTGATGCAGAAGGGCAGACACGACCAACCCTGGTACTCCCTTCTGGGCATCGCCTGCAAAGAAAGTACTGGAAATTCTCTGTTCATCGTGATTCTCGAGGAAATAGAGCATGTGATCACGGATATCGTCAGTAGCCTGCCATGCACCAGTGATAGCTGAGGTAGACTGATAACCACGCATCACATCACGCAAAGTGTCATACATGCCCACCTTGTCGTAAAGATAGTCAAAACCTGCAGCAAGATAATTGCGGTACTCAGCAGGATTATAGACTTCTCCGATAAAAAGCATCTGCGGATAGGCAAACTTCACCTTATCAGTAGCCCACTGCCAGAAGGCTGCTGGCACCATCTCAGCCATATCGCATCGGAAGCCATCAATACCCTTCTTAGCCCAGAAAAGCAGGATGTCTGTCATCTTGCTCCATGTGTTGGGAATGGGGGTGAAATGGCCCACGCGCCCTGCATAGTAGTCGACACCATAGTTCAACTTAGCCGTCTCATACCAGTCGTTAATACCCGGTGCATTATGGAAGCAGTCATTACCCGTAGCCTTAGCGGGTTCCTCGATATATGGCTCCATCTCACCATGATAGAGATCGAAATATGGTGTGAAGCGCTGACCCGGACAATAATAGAAATTGTTCTGAGGGTCAAAACCCATCTGTGGATTGTCTTCCTCTCCCAGATCCTTCACGCCCTCAGGCTTGCAAATGCTATGATACTGACGGGCCACATGATTGGGCACGAAATCGATGATGACCTTCATGCCTGCCTCGTGCGTACGCTCTATCAGCTGTTCAAACTCCAGCATACGCTGGTTGACATCCGTAGCCAGATCAGGGTCTACGTCATAATAGTCAGTGATGGCGTATGGAGATCCCGCCTGCCCTTTAACGATAGCAGGATGATTCTTAGGAATACCATAAGCAGTATAATCGGTTTGAGTTGCATGACGGATGATACCCGTATACCAGATATGGCTCACGCCCATGTCCCTGATGTTTTTCAGGGTCGTGGGCGTGAAGTCGTTCATCTTTCCGCAGCCGTTCTCTTCAATCGTTCCACCCTCTTTGCGAGTAGTGTTGCAATTACCATAGAGACGGGTGAAAATCTGATAGATAACAATCTTATCCGATGCCATGAGCTGCAACCTCATTATTGATCTTGGCAATCATACCCTGCAGAGCCTTACCTGGGCCGCACTCCGTAAAGTCGTCAGCACCATCGGCAATCATATTCTCCACACTCTGAGCCCAACGTACTGAGCTCGTGAGCTGTGCAATCAGGTTAGCCTTGATCTCTGAGGGATCAGTATGAGGCTTACCGTCTACATTCTGATAAACAGGACACATAGGCGCCTTGATCTCTATCTTTTCAATAGCAGCCTGAAGTTCGTCCTTGGCAGGCTGCATCAATGGAGAATGGAAAGCGCCACCCACCTTCAGGGGCAGAGCACGCTTGGCACCAGCTGCCTTCAACTGTGCACAAGCTTCATCAATAGCCTCGATATTACCAGAAATAACCAACTGACCCGGACAGTTGTAGTTTGCAGGAACCACAACACCCTTGTCCTGCTTGCTCACCTCTGAACAAATCTCCTCGATTTTCTCGAAAGGCAAGGCAATGATGGCTGCCATTGTGGAGGGCTGAGCCTCACAGGCTTTCTGCATCGCCATCGCACGGGCATATACCAGTTTCAGGCCATCCTCGAAACTAAGGGCACCAGCAGCCGTCAGAGCCGAGAACTCACCCAAAGAATGACCAGCCACCATCTTCGGCTCAAAAGCATCACCCATGCAGAGGGCAGAGATCACACTGTGCAGGAAGACGGCAGGCTGAGTAACCTTCGTCTGCTTCAATTCCTCGTCAGTACCCTCAAACATAATATCAGTGATACGGTAGCCAAGGATATCATTGGCCTTCTCAAAAAGTTCCTTTGCGAGTGGGTTGTTATCATACAAATCCTTACCCATACCAACAAACTGTGCTCCCTGTCCGGGAAAAACAAATGCTTTCATTTTTCTTTTTACATTATTTATTATTGAAATTATTCACTTTTCACTATTCACTAATCACTTTTCATTCCTTTCAGCCTGCAAAATTACTGTTTTTTTCCGAAAGATGACCCATAAAAGATATTTTTTTCGCCAAAGAGTGCTGAATATCGGATTTTTGGTGTAATTTTGCACATGAGAAAGAGTCGAGACAGAAGAAATGAAGTTAATCGTAATGACAAGACCCACGTTTTTCGTGGAGGAAGACAAGATTCTTAGCAACCTCTTTGAGGAGGGTATGGACAACCTGCACTTGCACAAACCAGGTTCCTCACCCATGTACTCCGAGCGGCTGCTGACCCTTTTGGGTGAAGATATTGCCAGCAAGACGACGGTCCACAACCATTTCTATCTGAAAGAAGAATACCGTCTACACGGTATTCACATTGACGATGCCTATACTGAGCCCCCTTCGGGCTATAAAGGAAATATCAGTCGCACCTGCCACGCGATATCCGAACTGAAGGATTCCAAGAAACAATGCAACTACGTGTTCCTGCACCCTATCTTCGATAGCCAGACTATCAAAGAAGAGAAGTCGGGTTTCACGATGGAAGAGTTGAAAGAAGCATCTCGACAGGGACTTATTGACAAGAAAGTGTATGCCCTTGGTGGCATGAACCTCGACAACATCAAGGTGGCCCGCGATCTGGGATTTGGAGGTGTCGTCATCTGTGGCGATCTCTGGAACCGCTTCGATATCCATAACGAGCTCGATTACAAGGAGTTGCTGCAACACTTCGAGCGTTTAAAGAAAGCGATAGACTAATAAAACATATAAATCAGAAAAATGAGCACAACAAACTCTTACATGGTTTTCTCGGGTACCGCCACAAGGTACCTTGCAGAAAAGATCTGCCAAAGTCTGGGCTGCCCTTTAGGACAACTGCAAATCACCAAGTTCTCTGATGGCGAGTTTGCCGTCAGTTACGAGGAGAGCATCCGTGGCCGCGACATCTTCCTGGTGCAGAGCACCTTCCCCAACAGCGATAACCTGATGGAGTTGCTACTGATGATCGATGCCGCCAAGAGAGCCTCAGCCAGAACCATCAATGCCGTTATCCCCTACTTCGGCTGGGCCCGTCAGGACCGTAAGGATAAGCCTCGTGTCAGCATCGGAGCCAAACTGGTGGCCGACCTGCTCAGTGTGGCTGGTGTCAACCGTGTCATCACGATGGATCTGCACGCCGACCAGATTCAAGGCTTCTTCAACGTTCCCGTTGACCATCTCTATGGTTCCAGCGTCATCCTACCCTATCTGCAGAGCCTGAAGCTCGAGGACCTCGTGATAGCCTCACCCGATGTAGGCGGTTCCAAGCGTGCCAATACTTACGCCAAGTTCTTGGGTTGTCCCCTCGTGCTATGCAACAAGACCCGTGCCCGTGCCAATGTGGTAGAGTCCATGCAGATCATCGGTGAAGTGGAAGGTAAGAACGTGGTGATTGTCGACGATATGGTGGATACAGCAGGAACCATCACCAAAGCAGCAGACCTGATGAAGGAGAATGGTGCCAAGACCGTACGAGCCTGCGCCAGCCACTGTGTAATGAGTGGTCCTGCCAGCGAGCGTGTGCAGGACTCTGCTCTTGAGGAGATTGTCTTCACCGACTCCATTCCCTATACCAATCGTTGTGCCAAGGTGAAGCAGCTCTCTGTGGCCGACACCTTTGCAGAAGCCATCCGTCGTGTCATTAACAATATGAGTATCAGTGACCTCTATCTCATTTAAGAAAACCATACTATTGGCAGCTCTGGGCATTATGGTCACGGGCTGCCAATTTTCTTCCAAGCATCAGCAGATGCGGGAGTGGCAGGCCTTGAACGATACGATCCGTGAGTGTAGTCAGAAGATCCAGAATATCGTCAACGTCATCCACCAGAATCCGTATACCACCGAAGAAGCGCAAAAGAGTCTGCTCCACGATCTGGACAGCATCGACCAACACATGAAACAAGCCATTCTAAACTGTCTGGAGCGAAACAAGGATAACGACCTCGGCAAATACATCCGAGAGAACTACACAGAAGAATAAATTGTCATTGAGATTCTGTTCATTTATAGTTTGATATATATCTTCTTGCGGTATAGGATGTAACCGATGAGGAAATTAAGGACGACGAAATAAAGGGCGTATGCTAGAGAGGCCCATTTGAGAGGGGGAATGACGGTGTGAATAGCGTTATAGACAAGTTCGGAGAAGCCGAGGTTTCCCAGGAGAATAGCGAGGAGCTCGCTGGAAACATAGAGAGCAAGAGCATTGACGCCAAAGACATGGAAGAAAGTGGTCCAGCCTGATTTCTTCTGGATATCGATGATATACATGAGGAAGGCCTGTAGGAGGGAAGCTAGGCCGCAGGTGACCATAACGTAACTGGGGCTCCAGATGCGCTTGTTGAGAGGCAGGCCGTAAGAGAGCAGATAGCCTCCGATAACAAGGATGGTTCCAACCACAAAAAGTGCGATGACCTTATCAGTAATAATATCTTTCTGACGGATGAGTTTACCACAATAGAAGCCGAGAAGGACGTGGGCGACAGAGGAGATAGTGCCCAACAGACCCTCAGGATCAACGGGGCTCTTATGATAAAGATGGTCGTAGCCGAAAAGGTTCAGATCAACCTGCGCGAGGACATTAACGCTTGCATCCTCGGCATAACCGTTGCCGAAAACGAGGATGGCAGTATATATAATAAGGAGGCCGATGACTACAGGGATCGTGTATTTGTGGTTACAGAAGAGAGCAAAGAGTGACACAATGCCGTAGCAAAGGGCGATGCGCTGCATGACAGCCCAGATGCGGAGGTGCCCAAAGCACAGGAGATCGCCCTCTATGGCGTTGTCGAACCAGTTGATGAAGAGGCCAATGGCAAACAATAGTACCGTTCGCTTGACGATACGACGTATGACCTTTGGTGTAGGCTTGAACTCGGACTTCACCAGCGATAGGTAACAGGAGATACCCATGATAAATAGGAAGAAGGGGAACACAAGATCGCAGGGGGTCATACCGTTCCACTTTGCATGTTGGAGCATCTCGAAGGACTCGCCCCAGCCGTTATTAACCAATATCATACCGGCAACAGTAATACCGCGGAGGACATCGAGGGATAGAAGACGATTACTGTTCATATTCTTCTGATTACTCTGATTATTCTGAATACTCTGATTTTTTGATTAACGTCATGACCTCACGTGCGATGTCGACGGGAGAGCCTTCGGGGGCAGCAGTGTAGGGATTCTGACGGAGAGTCCATGGTTCCTCGATGGCGTAGTAGTCGAGAGTGACCTCTTGTGGGAGGGCCATCTGGAAGAGCTCTGCTGCCGTCTTTGTAGCATTAGGTCCACCACCGAGAAGATCAGGCTGCGATTTCTGCTGCGCCTTCATCTGATCGGCAAGGGCATTGAAATAACTTTCCCAACGAACATAGTAAAAATCTTTCAGCAGTCCTTGCCACTCCTTATGGGCATAGTCACGCAGACCACCCGTATCAGCACAGTAACGGTTGCCCCAAGTGGTAATCTGTACACGGGCATTCCACTCATAGAGTTTCTTCTCCTCGAGGGTTGTGCCACAGTCAATGGCCGCCTTAATCCAATGGCCCAAGCGAAACTCAGAGCGCGTGCCCAAGAGTTTATCCTGCATCAGCAGCATGAGAAGGAAACGGCGATAATCGCTCTCGAACTCCTTGATGGCAAAGGCCTTGAAATCGGCGATGGTACGCTGGTATTGCAGACGCGCCTGATCAGCTAAGGCCTGACGGGTGATATCGACCAGATCGTACTCAAAATTATTGTTACCACGATACTTCTCAGCTACACTATTCATCATCATAGCTGCTTCGAGTGTAGAATACGGATCGTAATAGTTTTTCATCTTCGACCAAGACGATGCCTGGAAATTGTTCAGCGAGGGGCGTCCACAGAAAATGCTTTCGTGAGGCCCCTGCTGGTTGTTGCCTGCTGGACAATTATAAATAGTACGTGCCAGGAGCAACCAAGCCCGTTCAATGAGAGAATCATCCACCCCATAGCGCGCCTTGACATACTGACGTACCCAGTCTTCTTTCTTAAATTTCTCTGGTCTCCAGGGCAGTTCGCTCATGAGTTCAAACATCACAGGGTTGTTTTCCGAGCCCTCCATCGTGAAGCCGATACCTTTCAGGTGTTGGGTGTTGGGGGTTGGGTGTTGGTTATATGCAGAATAGAAGTTATCAAGCAATTGATCCATGCGGCCGTGAAGGCCGACATTGGCACCGAAGTTCTCAAGAAGGCAAAAAAGCCAATGGTGCTGTTTGTAGCCCTCTTCGCGCTTCCAGATACTGGGAATGCCGAACATCGGACGGCACTCGCTGAACAAATCAAGCACAAGCAGATCGCCCGCCTTCATACCATCCACCATCTGCGGACGGGGATTCTCTGTCCAGCCCTGAATCACCCATACGGCCTTGGGATTGACGCGTTTCATGGCTTGCATCATTGCCTCACCGGCTTTGGCGTAGTCGATGGAGGCATCGTCGTTGCTCTCGTGGAAAGGATCCATCGAGTAATAATCGGCCTTGCCGAAGAGTTTGGTCAGTTCGTCGAAGTAGAGTTTGGAAATCTCTGCAAAGCGGGGGTCGGTAGGCAGAAGATTCGCAGGACGCTGGAATCCATTCCAAAGGCCAGCATCAGCGACATTCAGTCCGAGACGCGCTTTGGCATCATGGGGAACCATACCACTATAGCCTGGCAATACGGGATGCATGCCCAATTGCCGCATACGGGCGAGAATCTGTTTCTGAAGCTTCTCCTGACGACTATACCAGGAAAGGGGCAACGGACCACCCCACCCTTCGAGATTGTTCATCTCCCACCAGGCGAGGAAGGCCGGACCAGCGATGAACTTGCCTATCTCTTCTTCAGTATAGCCGAGTTTCAGGAGCATATTCCGCCACACACACTCCTCACCCACGATAGCCAAAGGAAGATTGACGCCATGCAGTGCCATCCAATCGATTTCCTGCTCCCAACGTTTCCAATCCCAAAAAGCCATAGAGTAAGAGAACGTGCAATAATTGAAGTCGTAGCGCAGGGTGAGATCAGTCTCATGGCGCTCTTTTTGCTTGACGGCAGGGAGAACGGCAGGCAATTTCGCCTGCATCTGGTTCCAGGAAAGGTGAATACCGGCATAGTACTTCAAATACCAGTTGATACCGGAGGCGATATTCACCCAGGTATTGCCTCTTACCACGACCTTCGTACCTTTTTGGTCGAGTTCGAAAAAGTCTTTCTGACTCTTCACGATCTCGGTCTTGAACTTCGTCGAAGCGCCCTTGTCGATTCTTTCCAGAAGTTCATCAACGGGATTCGCTCCCATTCCCAATGAGAACAGGGCGATGATTGCGGTTAGTAATAGCTTTTTCATAAACATTTCTCTTTTGCTATATCAGTTTCATTTCTTTGGCTTTCGTCATCAGTAGTTGCATCAGGGGTTCGCGCTCGTTTTCAACATGGTTGTCGAGTACAGCGTCCTTGAGGTATTGCTTCAGCACGCCCACCTCACGCGAGGGTTTCAGGTGGAAGAGTTCCATAATCTCGTTGCCGTCGATGACAGGCTGGAGCAGTCGTACATAGTCTTTTTCTTTCAGGTCGGCAAGTTTCTCGCGCACCATCCGGAAATTCTCGAGGAAGATTTTCTTCCTGACCTCATTCTTTGAGGTGATATCAGCCTCACAAAGTGTCATCAGATCGTCGATATCCTCGCCCGCATCGTTCAGCAGACGGCGCACAGCACTGTCTGTCACCTCATCGTCGGCGATGGCAATGGGGCGCATGTGGAGATCTACGAGTTTCTGCACATACTTCATCTTCATGTCGAGAGGTAACATGAGACGGCGGAAGATCACAGGCACCATCTTGGCACCTATTATATTATGATTATAGAAAGTCCAGCCAATGGCTGGGTCCCAACGTTTAGACTTGGTTTTGCCGACATCGTGGAGAATAGACGCCCAACGCAGCCAGAGATTGTCAGACGTGGCGACAACGTTTTCCAGCACCTCCAGCGTATGGTAGAAGTTATTCTTATGGGCACGTCCGTTCTTCTGTTCTACGATATCGAGGGCTGCGAGTTCAGGCAGGATGATCTGCAGGAGCCCCACACGTTGCAAGTATTCAAAACCGATGCTGGGATGCGGGGCCATGATGATCTTGTTGAGTTCATCCTTGATGCGTTCACCACTCACGATCTTGATTCTGTCGGCCATGCGCTCCAATGCTGTGAAGGTTTCATCTTCAATCTGGAAGTTCAGTTGGGTAGCAAAACGGATGCATCGCATCATACGCAAAGGATCATCGGAAAAAGTGACAGCGGGCTCCAAGGGAGTGGCAATGATGCCATCCTCAATGTCAGCCAGACCATTGAAAGGATCCACAAGTTCGCCAAAACGGCCCTTATTCAGGCAGATGGCCATCGCATTGATGGTAAAATCGCGACGGTTCTGGTCGTCCTCAAGAGTACCGTCTTCGACAATGGGTTTACGGGAATCGTGGCTGTAGCTCTCCTTACGAGCACCCACGAACTCTACTTCAACCTCCTCTCCTTTTTGGTGAAATTTCACCTGCGCCGTACCGAAATTCTTAAATACGGAAAGGTGGGCCTTTCGGCCTAAGATACGCTTCAGTTCCTGAGCCACAGCAATACCGCTACCCACGACCACCACGTCGATATCGTTGGAAGGCCGTTCGAGGAAGATGTCCCGCACATAACCTCCCACGACATAACACTCGACCCCAAGACGGTCGGCCGCCTCGCTGATCTGATGGAACAACTGCTGGTCTAAAATGGCTGCTAATTCTTCGTCAGTATATAATTTCATTAGAACTTTTTCACAAATTTGCTGCAAAGATACGAAATAATTCATAATTCATAATGCATAATTCATAATATTTTTGTAATTTTGCACCGAATTTCAGGAAATATGACAATGAAAAGATTGGTTTTGAGCGCGATGGCAGTCTTATTGCTGGTGTCCTGCGGAGAGAATGAATCCCAGAAACAGGCCGAGGCGATGCTCGAAAAGGCAGGTATCTGTTACGAGCAAGGGCAATACAACCAAGCACTGATCGTTATCGACAGTCTGAGGAAGATATACCCCAACGCCATCGACACCCGAAAAAAGGCCCTCAAACTCTATCAGGATATTGAACTGAAGAAGGCCCAACAGGAGTTGCTCATCACCGATAGTCTGTTACAGACCGTCAACCACGACTACGCCTACCAACAAGAAAAGGTGGAGCGTGATAAGGCGGCTCTGCGCGCCACACCCGAGGAACTGACAATGCTCACCCTCACCCGTATGAAGCGTGACTCTCTGCGCACGCAGGCGGAGGTGCTAGGTGCAAAAATCCGATATATTCACAAGAAGCAAAAGGAGATGAAATAACTATGGATCAGTTCGAGAAGACGAACCAGGAATTTGAACAGGCCATTGCAGAATGTCGCGCCCTGTTTGAGAAGAAACTCCACGACTACAAGGCATCGTGGCGCATTCTGCGTCCTACGGCCCTCACCGACCAGCTCTTCATCAAAGCCAAGCGCATCCGCTCACTGGAAATCAAGAAGGAGTCGATGGTGGGAGAAGGTATCCGACCCGAATTCATCGCACTGATCAACTATGGTATTGTAGGGCTCATCCAGCTCTACAAGGGATTTGCCGACATCGTCGACATCACCAACGACGAGGCCATGCGTCTCTACGACCAGTACGCCCACGAGGCCCTGGAGCTGATGAAGCGCAAGAACCACGACTACGACGAGGCCTGGCGCTCAATGCGCGTCAGCTCGTATACAGATTTCATCCTCACGAAGATAGAACGTATTAAGGAGATCGAAAACCTTGGGGGCGACACGCTCGTGTCTGAGGGTATCGACGCCAACTATATGGACATCATCAACTACGCGGTCTTTGGAATGATAAAACTCGCATGAGGAAGGTACTTGTCAACATCGCCCGATTGCTGCTCGCCCTGACGTTTATCCTGTCGGGATTCGTAAAGGCGGTAGATCCGTTGGGCACCCAATACAAGATCAACGACTACCTCGGCGCCCTGCACCTGCGCGATATGGTGCCTGACTTCCTGACACTCTCCGCCTCGGTATTACTGTCGGCAGCGGAGTTTGTCATCGGTATTTGCCTGCTCTTCGCCATACGGAGACGACTGGTATCGAAGATCACTCTTGGTGTGATGGTCGTTATGACACTCATCACCCTTTGGCTCGCCATCGACGATCCCGTGAGCGACTGCGGTTGTTTCGGCGATGCACTGGTGCTCACCAACTGGCAGACATTCTGGAAGAATGTGGTGCTGCTCATCGCTGCCGCCATCATCTGTTGGAGACCGTTGGATATGGCGCGCATGATCAGCCGGACCAATCAGTGGATCGTGCTTAACTACACGGCGCTGTTCATCCTGTTCATCGCAGGCTATTGCCTTTACGACCTGCCGATGTTCGACTTCCGTCCCTATCATGTCGGAGCCAACATCCAGGAGGGTATGGAAGTGCCTGAGGGAGCCCGGCAGCCACAGTTCGAGACCACCTTCATTATGGAGAAGAACGGTCAGCGACAGGAGTTCACCGTCGACAACTACCCTGACTCCACCTGGACCTTCATCGACTCGAAAACCGTCCAGACTGCCGAAGGCTATGTGCCACCCATACACGATTTCTCTATCTCCACGGAGGATGGCGACATCACCAGCGAGGTGCTCGGGAAAGAGGGTTACACCTTCCTGCTCATCTCGCCGCATCTGGAAGATGCCGACGATACCTATTTCGATCGCATTAATCAGATGTATGAGTATTGTCAGGAAAACGGCTATCCCTTCTACTGCCTCACTGCGAGTACGGACCGGGCCAGAAACCGTTGGCGCGACATGACGGGAGCCGAATATCCCTTCTACACCACTGACGAGACTACGCTGAAGACGATTATCCGTAGTAATCCCGGCCTGATGCTCCTGCGTCAGGGGACCGTGATCCGCAAATGGAGCCACAACCGTCTGCCCGAGGAGCATCAGCTCACCAAACGGCTGGAAGACAACGAGTTAGGCCAGATGCCCGTCGACAGCGTACCAGGCAAGATTTTCAAGCTGCTGATGTGGTTTGTACTGCCGCTGATGATGCTCACCATCGCTGATCGCCTCTGGGCATGGACAAAATGGCTCCGTTCTGGGAAAGCAAAGAAACCGGAAGCCTCAGATGATTCCAAGAATTCAGATTATTCAGATAACAACCCATTAATAAAAGGAAAAAAGATTATGAGAAAAAAGATTGTAGCCGGCAACTGGAAGATGAACATGAATCTCCAGGACGGTATTGCTCTTGCGAAGGAGCTCAATGAGACACTGAAAGCAGACAAGCCCAACTGTGGCGTCGTCATCTGCACACCGTTTATCCACCTGGCAAGCATCGCCCAGTTCCTCGATCAGGATGTCATCGGTCTTGGTGCTGAGAACTGCGCTGACAAGGAGAAGGGTGCTTTCACCGGTGAGGTGAGTGCTGAGATGGTAAAGTCTACAGGTGCACAGTACGTCATCCTCGGCCACTCTGAGCGTCGTGAGTATTATAAGGAGACTCCCGAGATCCTGAAGGAGAAGGTAATCCTCGCCCAGAAGAACGACCTGAAGGTGATCTTCTGCATCGGTGAGAGCAAGGAAGAGCGTGAGGCAGGTAAGCAGAACGAGGTCGTAAAGGCCGAGCTCGAGGGCAGTGTCTTCAACCTTTCTGAGGAGGATTTCCGTAAGATTGTCATCGCCTATGAGCCCATCTGGGCCATCGGTACAGGTCTGACCGCTACCGCTGAGCAGGCAGAGGAGATCCACGCCTATATCCGCTCAATCATCGCCGAGAAGTACGGACAGGAAGTTGCCGACGACACCACAATCCTCTACGGTGGTTCCTGCAAGGCTTCGAACGCTCCTGAGCTGTTCGCCAAGCCCGACATCGACGGAGGTCTGATTGGTGGTGCTTCTCTGAAGGCTGCCGACTTCAAGGGTATCATTGACGCCTGGAAGAAGTGAAACGGCTTTTAACCATAGGATGGATGTGTGTTAGCTGCCTACTGGCAGCTAACGCACAGACAACCTTCACCCAGCGACTCCAGAAGAGCAATACCGGTGAGGGAAAGGTGACCGTAACACAGTCGAAGGAAATCGACGATCTCGTGAATGGCCCCCAGGATGTGGTTACGCCAGCAAAGCAGACTCAGAGTAATCAGACTATTCCGGATACCCAGAGTACTCCGAATAATCAGAACACTCCGAAAACCCCGACGACCCAGAATCCCCAACAGAGTCTTCAGCCCCAGCAGTCCCAGCGCCCGCAGGTAACAACACAGCCTGAAGCCACACCCGACACCACCTACACGGACGAGCCCCGCAAGAAAGTGCTGAAAGGATACAAGATCAACGGCTATCGGGTACAAGTCTTTG
>JAEETD010000044.1 GCA_016290175.1 Prevotella sp.
CCATGCAGGACGTGATCCATTCTATTTCGATACACCTCTGTTTGACGCGCCCCTCTTCCATGAACTGATCAACAAGAAGCAGACAGACGACCTGTTCTTCTGTACCAAGTGCGTGATCCCGGAGCGCGGCGTGAACTTCCATGCGGAGATGTACCTGCACCCCATCCTGGACGAGCAGGGGGAGCTGCTGTATCTCACCCTCTCGATCCGCGACCTGACACAGGAGCGCAACCTCTTTATCGAAAACCGCGCAAACGAGATGTTCATCCGCCAGCAGAACGAGGAGATACAGCAATATGAGAACGAGCTGCAATACCTGATGGACGAATGCGACATGCGGTTCTGGCGGGCAGACTTCATCAAGAAAGAGATTGCCTTCTACAAGAGCCTCTCCACCCCTGATAAGATCATGAGCTTCGAGGAGCTGGGACGTATGTTCATCGACGATGACATCATCATGCAAGGCTTTACCCAGCCGGAGATACATTTCTCCAAGCCCGTGGCCCACCTCTGCCATACACGACCCATCTTCCACGACAGCGACGAGCTGCAGTGGAACATGCTCGACAGCCTGCCACGTTTCGATGAGGACGGCAGGGTCGTGGAGTGCTACGGTGTGATCCGTAACCTGACACCGCTCATGAAAAAGCAGGAACAGCTGAAGCAGGAAACAGAGCGCGCCAAGCAGTCGGGCATGATGAAGAGTACCTTCATGGCCAACATGACCCACGAGATACGTACACCGCTGAACTCGATCGTGGGATTCTCGGATGTGCTGCCCATGCTGCAGACCCCGGAAGAGAAACAGGAGATCATCCGCGTGATCATGACCAACTGCGATATGCTGATGCGCCTGATCAACGACCTGCTGGCCCTCTCGTCGGTAGACTCCGGCGGCATCACCCTCGAGCCCGAAGACATTGATTTCTCAAAGACCTTCGACGATATCTGTACCACAGCCGCAGAACGTGTGCAGAACCCGCAGGTGGAGTTTATCAAGGACAATCCCTACGAGACGCTCCCCGCACATCTCGACCCGGGCCGTATACAGCAGGTGATCACCAACTTCGTGACCAATGCCGTGAAATACACCCAGCAGGGACATATCAAAGTGGGCTACGCAAAGCAGGACGAAGGTATCCGCATCTACTGCGAGGATACGGGAACCGGCATTCCGAAGGAAGACCAGAAGAAAGTGTTCGAACGCTTTGTAAAGCTGAACGACTATGTGCAGGGAACGGGTCTGGGACTGAGTATCTGCAAGGCCATCAGCGAGAAGTGTGGCGGCAGGATCGGTGTGGAATCGGAAGGCGAAGGGAAGGGCTCTACCTTCTGGATGTGGATACCCACGATGGTGAAGATGCTGGTGATAGCTGTTGGGTGCTGGGTGCTGGCACCGATGACGGCAGAGGCACAGAACGACAGCACGGTGGTCTTCACCGTAGAGCGCCCGCTGGTCTATGAGGATGCCTGGGACCTGTGGCCCTACACCTTCCTGAACGAGAACGGTGAACCCGACGGCTATAACATCGACCTTCTGAAGATGATGCTCAAGCGGCTTGACATTCCCTATATCATCAAGCTGAAGCCTACGCTGGACGCCTTCAGGGACCTGAAAGACAACAAGTCGGACCTGATCTTCGGTATGGAAGCCAACTTCCACCATGAGTACGGTTATTATGGAAAATCGATCGTTCACCTGTTTACCCATAGTGTGGTGCATGAGAAAGGCAGGGCACCTGTCATCAAGTCGTTCCAGGACCTGAGCAAGCACAAGGTCATCGTACATACCGGCAGTTTCAGCCACCATCTCATGCAGGACAAGGGATGGGGCGACAATGCCGAAGGCTTCGACGACATGAAGGAGGCCATCCAGAAAGCCAGTACCGACCCTACGAACGAGATTGTGTGGAACACGATGTCGCTGAAATGGCTCATCCACAAGTATCAGATCAAGAACCTGGATCTCTCGCCCATCGACATTCCTCACGGCGAATATAAGTTCATCTCGAAAAACCGGCAGCTGCTGAACCAGTTGGATAGTGTCTATACGCTCCTTCAGTCGGAGGAGAAACTGCAGGGCATACAGAACAAATGGTTCTATCCCGAGCGCATCGAGACCGGTATTCCTTCATGGGTATGGCGGTTGGCTGCCGTTGTGGTTGCCTTTGCACTCTTCTTCCTGTGCTACTATCTCTTCTACCGGATGAGGGAAAAGAAGCTGACGAAGGACCTAAGGAGGAAGAACGACCGCTTGTCGCTGATACTGCAGACCAGTAATGTAAGATTCTGGACCTACGACATCCGCAGCAAGACCTTTACCCTGCTGGACGAAAACGGTGTTCCCACACACACTCTCTCACTGCATGAGGCGGCTCAGCATTATGTCAGGGAAGACTTTGAGCACATGGTAGAAGCCATCAACCACATTGTGCGTGGCGAGAAGGAGAACGACACCGTGAACCTGCGCACCCGGAGCGAGGACAACGGCGAAAAGCGAGAATATACGATGGCACTGTCGGTGCTACGCTACCATAAGAACGGCCGTGCAGCCGTGATCATCGGCACCCGCAGCGATATCACCGAAGAGATCAAGATGCGTCTGGTGGCACAAGACAACATGCTGCGCTACCGGGCTATCTTCCGCTCAGTATTGGTAGATATGGCCTACTACGACAAGGAAGGCAACCTGCGCAACCTGAACGAGAAAGGCTGCCGCACCTTCAACACGACGCTGGAGAAGATGCTTGAGCGGCATATCAACATCCGCGACGTGCTGGGTATGCCCGACCTCGATGTGGAGAACCTGGAGTACACTTATCTCACTCAGATCCTCAAAGGAGGCATCGGAGAAAACCGTGTGGTCTGGAGCCTCATCGAAGGACAGATGATCTACTACGAGCTGCAGGTCGTACCCGTGAGAGATGAGAACGGAAAGCTGATGGGTATCTACAGTTCCGGACGTGATGTGACCGAGGTGGCCAACTCTTATATGCAGAAACAGGAGAACCTGAAGCAGCAGGACAAGGCCAACGAGGAGGTAACCTCCTATATCAAGAACATCAACTATGTGCTGAAGGTGGGAGGTGTGCGTATGATAAACTATTATCCCGACACCCATCAGCTAGCTATCTACAGTGAGATCGGACATGTGGAATACCAGATTACCCAGCAGCGCGCCTTCACGCTGACCCATGAGAGCGACAGGCAGAAGGTGCGCCGTATGCTCGTAAGCATGGACAACCGCTCCACCACACCTATCGAAGCCACCATCCATACCAATCTGCGCATCAAGGGCGGCTACCAGCTCTGCCTGCAGTTGCACTTGGTGCCTATCATCAGCGAAGACGGCCTGGTGAATTATTATTTCGGTATGTGCCGTGACGTCAGCGAAATCATGCACACCCAGAAGGAACTGGCCAAGGAGACGGCCAAGGCGCAGGAGGTGGAAGTGGTGAAGAATGCCTTCCTCCGCAATATGAGCTACGAGATCCGTACGCCGCTGAATGCCGTCGTGGGATTCGCAGAACTCTTCCAGATGGAACACTCCACCGATGATGAGGGCATCTTCATTGAGGAGATCAAGGACAACTCGCAGGTGCTGCTGAAACTGATCAACAACATCCTCTTCCTCTCGCGCCTCGATGCCAAGATGATTGAAATCAAACCGCAGTTCACGGATATCGCCAAGACCTTCAACATGGCCTGCGACAGCAGCTGGGGAATGAGTCAGGAGCCTGGCGTGCAGTATATCGTGGAGAATCCCTATGAGCAGCTGGTGGTAGAGGCAGATGCAATGAACATAAACGTCATCCTCGATCAGATCATCACCAACGCCTGCCAGCATACCCACCAGGGGTCTGTGCATGCCAGGATCGACTATATCGGCGACCGTCTGGTGATAGCCGTTGAAGACACGGGTGAAGGTATCGAAGAAGAACTGCTGCCAACAATCTTCGAGCGTTTTTCGACAGGTGCCAACAGTGGTTCAGGACTGGGTCTGAGCATCTGTTATGAACTGATCCAGCAGATGGGCGGCACCATCAACATCAAGTCGGAAAGGGGCAAGGGAACCACCGTATGGTTCTCCATCCCCTGTAAGGCAACAGAAGTAGTGAGAAACAAAAAACAGGCATGACAATGAGTAACAGGATCTATCATATATGGTATAGGAGAGTGATGGTGCTGACGGCACTATTCACTTTTCACTTCTCACTTTTCACTCCCTCAGCCTCCGCCCAGCAGATGCAAGAGTATACTGAGGAACACCCGCTCGTAATCGTCAGCGACTGGGAGTTCCCGCCTTACGAATTCAGCAATGACAAAGGTGAGCCCGACGGCTATAACATCGAGGTGCTGAACATCATTCTCGACCGTCTGCACATCCCCCACCGCTATATAATGCAGGAGTGGTATATGGCCACAGAGACTTTTGAACGCAGGGAGGCAGACCTCATCTTTGCCCTCTCATTCAATTATATGAAGCGTCCCTATGTCATGACGCGTAATCTGCTTCATTTCTACCGTATCGTCTCTGTCAGGCGTCCTGAGAAGAAGCCACTGACGAAGATCGGTCTGGTAAGTGCAAAGGATACGCTCATCATGAAAGCCAACGACTATGCACCCATCCGTATCCTGATGACGAACCCCGAACCGGCATTTACGATTGAATACCACTCGCCCAAGGAAGCCCTTACTGGGGTGCAACGAGGCATCTACGACTATTTCCTTTGGGGTGAGGTGCCCATTCAAAGGAAGTTGAAAGAGTTCGCACTCGACAGTCTGGTAACCGATCTTACAGACATCCCGCCGGGAGAACTGCGCCTGATAGGTTATGACAAGGACCTGATTGATGCCATCGACGATGAATATGCCCGTCTGGAACAGGCCGGACAGCTGGAGAAGATCTACGACAAGTGGTTCCACCCCGAGCGCGAGCATAACGACACCTCGACGATACCTCTCTATATCATCGTGGGTGCCATCATCGTGGGTCTGATCTCGCTGTTGCTGAGCCGTCTGATCCGTATCCGCGTACAGAAAGCCATCCACAAGAGCAAGGAGGTGAACAACATGATGACGCAGGCTCTGAGCATGGGTAAATACTATGTGTTTGAACACGACCTGAAGACCCAACGGGCGCATAATATCTACGGCAATCTGCTGCCTGACGAAGGTATGACAGCAGAGGAGTTCATCGAGCGCATCCATCCAGATCAGCGCGAGGATTTCAAGAACACCATGCAGAAGCTCATGGAAGGCACGAAGAGTGCAGAACTGAAGAAGCGATGGAATGCAGGAACGCCTGAGAAACCAGACTGGCGATACCTGCACGGCAACTCTATTGTGGAGAAGGAGGGAGGCAAGCCCCGCTATATCGTGAACTCCGTGAAAGACGTAACCCGTGACATCATGGAAGAGCGCGCTACCAGAGAGACCGGTGAGCGATATATCAAGATCTTCAAGACCAGCCTGCTGCCTATGTCGTTCTATGACGCTGACCAGAACTTCATTGACGCCAATGATCAGATGCGGAAACTCTGCGGTATTGATGTTATAGGGGATGGTATATACCGTCAGAACAGGCTGAAAGACATGCCGCTTCTGGAGAAAGAATTCTCGCCCGAAAACCGTGAAGATTTCCATGTATGCCAACACCTGGTCATTCCTCAGGCAGACATCGACATCTATATCGAATTCCGTATCTATCCCGTCATCGATAAGGACAAGATTATCTATTATATCGTGACGGCACGAGACGTCACCGATGAACGTCTGATCTACCTGGAGCAGCGCAGGCATGATATTGAGATGCACAAGATCAGCGATGCTGCCAACAGCTTCGAGAACCAATTGCAGTACCTGCTGGAAAAGAGCAAGATGTATGTATGGAGATTCAGTTTTGAGGATAAGAGGATTCATCTGTCACGCTCGCTGCGCAAAGTGGATTTCTCCTTAAGTCGCAAGGACTATTATGTGGAAAACATTGATTCCGACGAGCTTGATAGCAACTTTGACAAGCTGGTAAAAATAATGATGAAAGGTCAGGAATTTAATACCATCTGCCACTTCAACAGGACACCTGTCAGTCCGGAACCCAGTTGGCATGCCATCAGCGGCATTCCCATCTTTGACAGCGAAGGCAAGTTGACGGGTTATTTCGGTGTGACCCGTAACATCACAGAGCTGGTTTCCATCCAGCAGAAGCTCAAGGAAGAAACGATGCGTGCAGAAGATTCCGGTCGTCTGAAGAGCGTGTTCCTCGCTAATATGACACATGAGATCCGTACACCACTGAATGCCATCGTAGGTTTCAGCGATCTGCTGCTGATGGTGGACACTCAGGAAGAGCGCATGGAGTTTATCCGTATCATCCGCAACAACTGCGATATGCTGCTGCGACTCATCAATGATATCCTTGAGGCGTCGAGCATGGGTCAGGCCCTTGCCATCGAGCCACAGGAATGCGACTTTGCACAGGTGTTCGACGATATCTGCCAGTCATTATCACAACGCGTACAGGAACCCGGGGTGGAGTTTATCAAAGACAACCCCTATACCACCTTCCCTGCGACCCTCGACAAGGGCCGCATCCAGCAGGTGCTCACCAACTTCACCACCAACGCGGTGAAGTACACCCATCAGGGACATATCAAGTTGGGCTATCGTGAGCAGGACGGCGGCATCTATTTCTATTGTGAAGACACCGGTGCAGGCATTCCCAAGGAGAAACAAGCATCGGTCTTCGAGCGCTTTGTTAAACTCAACGATTTTGTACAAGGCACAGGATTGGGACTCAGCATCTGTAAGGCTATTGCTGAACGTTGCGGTGGTAAGATCGGCGTCACTTCGGAAGGTGAAGGCCACGGTTCTACATTCTGGTTATGGACACCAAGGAAAATTACCCCCCCCCAATAAAAATGACTGATTATGCAGACAAGTAGTTATCTGTTAGCTAACGATCGCGATGCCCTATGGGGACTCACAGTCAGTACTGTGGGGTATGAAGAGATATCCCCGGGTGAGGACTATCCCACGAAGGGACATGCTGACGGCTATTATTTCAACCTCGAGAGAGGAAGAGTACTCGACGAATACCAACTGCTCTACAATCCCGAGGGCGAGGGTGTCTTCCAGAGTGCCCATTGTCCGGAGACGCCCATCAAGGCAGGCGATATGTTTCTGCTGTTCCCAGGCGAATGGCATACCTATCATCCCAATCCCCGTACAGGTTGGAAGAGCCATTGGATAGGTTTCAAGGGAAAGAATATGGACGACCGGGTGACAGCTGGCTTCCTTACACCCGAGAAACCCATCTATCATGTCGGCTATTCATTTGTCCTGGAGTCTCTTTACCAGCGGGCACTGGAAGAGGCCACAAAGGAGAATGCCTATTCGCAGCAATTGATGGCAGGCATCGTGAATCACCTCATCGGGATGATGTACTCGCTGGAACGTAACATCGAGCTCAACAAGAACCACATGCATGTGGATATGATCAACCGTGCCCGTCTTCGTATCCGTGAATCGCTGGAGAGTGATCTCACCATCCAGAAGATAGCAGAGGACTTAGGCGTGAGCTACAGCAATTTCAGAAAGCTGTTCAAGGAATATACGGGTCTGTCGCCTGCCACCTATCAGCAAGATCTGCGTCTGCTGCGTGCCAAGGAGCTGTTGTCGACCACAGACCTCACGATAAAAGAAATAGCCTACCGACTCAATTTCGAGTCGCCAGACTATTTCTCTGCCAAATTCAAGGCGAAGATGGGCTGCAAGCCCAGTGAAATCAGGTAAAGAAGAGCGTGCGCTCTACCCAGTAGATGAGGATACCTGCCAGATAGCCCGCAAAGGCTATCCAGGTAATCTTCTTCATATACCAGCCGAAGGTGATCTTCTCCAATCCCATGACAACAACACCGGCAGCAGAGCCGATAATCAGCATCGAACCGCCGACGCCTGCGCAATATGCCAACAGTTGCCAGAAAACGCCGTCGACGGCCATCGCTCCCTCTGCAGCAACGGGGTACATGCCCATACAACCAGCCACAAGAGGAACATTATCAACGATACTAGACAAGACACCGATGATGCCATTGATCAGGAAATAGTTGCCGGCAAAGGCCTCATTCAGGCCCTGACCAAGAGCCGTCAGCACACCTATCTCCTGCAGCACTGCCACGGCCATCAGGATGCCCAGGAAGAACATGATGGTGGAGAGGTCGATCTTGGAGAGCAGGTCGCTCACACGCTTGGCCATCGTATCGTCCTCGGAAGTATTATAATGGAAGATCTCCGTCACTGTCCACAACACACCCAGTACCAGCAAGATGCCCATGAACGGCGGCAGATGGGTCAGCGTCTTGAAGATGGGCACGAAGCACAAACCACCGACACCAAGCCAGAAGATAATATCGCGCTGGGTCTTGGTAAAATGACTGACATCGGCCTTGGGCAGATTCTGCTCCTTATCAAACTTTCCCTTCAGCTGATATTGCAGGATGAAGGCAGGAATCAGCATCGACACCAACGACGGGATGAAGATCTCTGTTATCACGCCCTGAGTCGTTATCACACCCTTGATCCACAGCATGATGGTAGTGACGTCACCAATGGGTGAAAAAGCACCTCCTGAATTAGCAGAGATCACAACGAGGGCAGCATAAATCAGACGATCGCCCCGACTCTGTACCAATTTGCGAAGTACCATGATCATCACAATACTCGTGGTGAGGTTATCCAATATGGCCGAAAGGAAGAAGGTCATAAAGGCCATACGCCACATCAGCTTGCGCTTGGAACGGGTCTTCATCGTGTCGCGCACGAAGTTGAAGCCACCGTTGGAGTCAACAATCTCCACAATGGTCATAGCACCCATCAGGAAGAAGAGCGTACCTGCAGCATCGCCCAAGTGATGCTCAATGACCTCAGCGATATGATGAATCACGTCGCCCTCGGCTACAGAAGGATAATACATCGCAGGACCTGTCATCAGCAGCGTCCAACACAACACACACATCAGCAAGGCTATGGCTGCCTTGTTAATCTTCGTCAAGCTCTCCAAGGCTATGCACAGATAGCCTACACAGAAAACGGCGACAATCAAAATAGTCAAAATAGACATGGCATTTACTTATTATTTTAGTGATTGTTTGGAAATCTGCTGCAAAGGTACAACAATTATTCGACAGCACCAAGACCCGTTATCAAAATTTCGAGATGAAAAATCAAATAACAAAGGTAGAGCCCTCAGAATCTTAGTACCTTTGCAATCGCAATTGACAAACTGCTAACAATTACTGAAAACAAATATGGATCAGAAAAAATATTTCTTCGCCGTCGACCTGGGCGCTACGAGTGGCAGAACCATTATCGGCTGCATTGACGAAGGACAGTTCCATCTGGAGGAAGTAACCCGCTTCCCCAATAACCTCATTGAACAGGGCGGCCATTTTTATTGGGATATCTATGCGCTGTACTTTGAGATGATCCGCGGTCTGAAGGAAGTAGCTCAGCGAGGTCTGGAAATCACATCCATCGGCATCGACACCTGGGGTGTGGATTTCGTGATGATCGGCGACGACAATGCCATTCTCAGAAATCCGCGCGCCTATCGCGATCCTATTACATTCGATGCGATGGACGATTACCTGAAGCATGTCATCTCACGGAAAGAGGTCTATGACATCACAGGCATCCAGCTGATGAACTTCAATTCCATCTTCCAACTCTACGCCATGAAGCAAGAGGGGAACGCTGCCCTGAAGCATGCACAAAAGATATTGTTCGTGCCAGATGCACTGAGTTGGATGCTGACAGGTAAAGAAGTATGCGAATATACCATCGCTTCCACCTCGCAGCTGCTGGATCCTCGCACCAAGCAACTCGACGAACGCCTCTTAGCTTCCTTAGGACTGACGCGCTCGATGTTTGGCAAGATGGTTAATCCCGGCACCCTTATCGGTGTCTTAACGGATGAGGTACAGAAGATGACAGGCTTAGGTCCCGTACCCGTAATAGCTGTTGCTGGCCACGATACCGGTTCAGCTGTGGCTGCCGTACCCGCCAAGGACGAGAGATTTGCCTATCTCTCCAGCGGCACATGGAGTCTGATGGGTATCGAGACGAAGGATGCCATCATCAACGACCTGAGTTATGCGCGCAACTTCACCAACGAGGGCGGCATCGAAGGAACCACCCGTTTCCTGAAGAACATCTGTGGCATGTGGCTCTACGAACGTTGTCGTAAGGAATGGCCAGAGGAAGTGCGTAAGCTCTCTCATCCAGAGCTACAGGGCTCTGCGATGCAGGTAGAGGCTTTCCGTTCAATCATCAATCCAGATGATGCGCAGTTCGCAAACCCTGATTCCATGATTGATGCCATCCAGCAGTATTGTCGCAAGACAAATCAGCCCGTACCTGAGACACCAGCTGAGATCTGCCGTTGTATCTTTGACTCCCTGGCCCTGCGCTATAAGCAGGTGTTCCAGTGGATGCAGGAATTTGCGCCCTTCAAGCTCGAGGTGCTTCATATCATCGGCGGAGGAAGCCTCAACAAGTATCTGAACCAGTTTACGGCCAACGCCACAGGTGCCACCGTACTGGCAGGTCCTCAGGAAGGCACCGCCATCGGCAATATCATGCTGCAGGCAAAGGCTGCCCATCTGGTGAATGACATCTGGGAGATGCGCCAGATTATCGCCAACTCACTGGAGCTGGAGCGCTATGAGCCACAAGACCAGACTCTCTGGGACGAGGCCTTCGTGAAATTTCAGAAAATATCGGAATAATCAGAATAATCAGATAAAAAAACAAATTATGAAAGCAGAACTAATTGAAAAAGCTTATGCCGTAGCGAAAGATCGCTATGCAGCCGTCGGCGTAGATACCGATGCAGTACTTGACCAGCTCCAGAAGCAGCAGATCTCGCTGCATTGCTGGCAGACTGACGATGTGGTAGGTTTTGAGCGCAACGATGCACTTTCCGGAGGTATCCAGACCACCGGTAATTATCCTGGTCGCGCCCGTAATATAGATGAGGTACGCAAAGACATTGAATTCGTGAAGACCCTCATCGCCGGTAATCACCGTCTGAATCTCCATGAGATCTACGGAGACTTCGGCAGCCAGTTCGTAGACCGCGACCAGGTAGAGGTGAAGCACTTCCAGAGCTGGATCGACTGGGCCAAGGAGAACAATATGAAGCTCGACTTCAACTCCACCAGTTTCTCTCACCCCAAGAGCGGCAGTCTGACACTGTCGAATCCCGACAAGGGTATCCGCGATTTCTGGATTGAACACACCAAGCGCTGTCGTCGCATTGCCGATGCGATGGGTAAGGCCCAGAACGATCACTGTATCATGAACATCTGGGTACACGACGGTTCTAAGGATATGCCCGTTCAGCGCAAGAAGTACCGTGAGATCCTCGCAGCCTCCCTCGATGAGATCATGGAAGAGAAACTTGACGGCGTGAAGAACTGCTTCGAGGCCAAGCTGTTTGGTATCGGACTGGAGAGCTATACCGTCGGCTCACACGATTTCTATACAGCCTACTGCGCTACCCGCAAGCAGATGTTCACACTCGACACAGGCCACTACGAGCCTACGGAGAATGTGTCAGACTTCGTTTCCACGTTGCTGATGTACGTTCCAGAGCTGATGTTACATGTGTCTCGTCCTGTCCGTTGGGACTCTGACCACGTGACCATCATGAACGACCAGACGCTGGATCTCTTCAAAGAACTGGTCCGCAGCGATGCCTTGAACCGCGCCCACGTAGGTCTCGACTATTTCGATGCCTCCATCAACCGCATCGGTGCCTATATCGTCGGTACCCGTGCCACACAGAAGTGTATTCTTCAGGCCCTGCTCGAACCGAAGCAGAAACTGCGTGAATATGAGGATAATGGTCAGTATTTCGAGCGTCTCGCCCTGATGGAAGAGGCCAAGAGCCTGCCATTCGGTGCCGTGTTCGACTACTTCAATCTGAAGAACAATGTGCCCGTAGGCGAGGAGTACATCGCTGCTATCCAGCAATACGAAAAGGATGTCACCTCAAAGCGCTAACCCATTAATTCCATAAAAAATGGCAAAGAATAGTGGAAGTTTAAAGAGCACGATCGCCGTGTCTCTGACGAATTATCTGGATGCCGGTGCTATCGTGGCTGGTGCCAGCGGACTGACGCTCTGGCAGAACTACCTCGGACTTTCTGAGGTCCATCTGGGCTGGCTTAACTTTATCAGCGCCAACTGTCTGGGTGCTGCCATCGGTGCTATCATTGGCGGATTCCTGGCTGATAAGTATGGTCGTAAGTTTATCTTCACCTACAACCTGCTGGTTTATATGCTAGGTGTGCTGACCATCATGTTCAGTATGAATTTCCCCATGCTGCTCTGCGGGTTCCTCATTACCGGTATTTCCGTGGGTGTGGGCGTGCCTGCTTCATGGACCTATATCTCTGAAAGCAGCGAGGTCAACAATCGCGGTCGCAACATCTGTATCTCGCAGATGTCGTGGGGCGTTGGTCCTATGTGCATCTTGCTCTTCGGTATGCTCTTTGCACCTGGCGGCTATCTCTTCGGATGGGTAGAGTCTGTGGCTCATCTGTTTGGCGGCAGCGATATGTCGCAGGAGGCCATTAATGCCTATTCTTCACGTATCGTGTTCTTCACCCTGTTTGTGGTGGCTTTCATAGCATGGAATCTGCAGCGTAAGTTGCAAGAGAGTGCGGAATTCACAGCACAGAAGGATGCTGTTGAGAAGAGCGGTCTGATGGATAATATCAAAGTGCTGTTCTCCAACAAGATTGCCGTTCGCACAGTGATCTTCCTCGCTACCATCTATCTCACCTGGAACCTTGTGGCCTCCGTGATGGGCTTCTTCCAGCCACATATCTATGAGACGGCAGGTGGTGTAAGCAACGAGACAGCCAACTGGATGAACTGTATCCAATGGGCAATCATCGTGGGCGTCACATTCATCGTTTCAAAGCTCATCGACAAGACCTCGCATAAGGCCATCTATACCTTCGGCCTTCTCGTGGCGATTGCTGCCTGGCTGGTGATTGTCACCATCGGTGTCAATGGTATGGTCGGCCTCTGGCTCTTTGCCATCCTCTGGGGTGTTCAGGGCGGATCTTCACCACAGATATTCTACGCCCTCTGGGGTTCTGAGCTCTTCCCGGCCAAGTTCCGTGCCGGAGCGCAGGGACTGATGTTCTTCATCGTTCGCGGTCTGTCAGCTGTCTGGGGACTGATCTTCACCTATATCTATGGAGAAAACGGCGAAGGCTTCACCATTGCAGCCTTCTGTATGATCGCCCTGCTCACCATCTCGCTCATCGTAGGTTTCATCGGTGCCCCCAAGACCCGGGGTAAGTCTTTGGAGCAAATCACCAAGGAACGCTATGGTGATAACTATTAAAGAATATATGTTCGTATGTTATTATGTCTTTAAAAGAGGATAATATGTCTAAGAGTATATTGGATGGCCGCGAGGAATTGAAAGCGGTTATTGATCAGATTGCCGAGGTCACCGGTTACCTCTGGCAGAAAGGATGGGCAGAACGTAACGGTGGCAACATCACCGTCAACGTCACCGAGTATATGGACGATGAGTGCAAGGCGTTGAAGGCCATCTCAGAAGTGAAACAGATCGGTATGGTCCTGACCCAGCTGAAAGGCAAGTATTTCTATTGTAAAGGAACAGGCAAGCGCATGCGCGACCTGGCTAAGTTCCCTATGCAGAACGGGAGCATCATCCGTATCTGTGATGATTGTGCCTCCTATGAGGTTATCGCCGATGAACCCGTGGTGCCCACTTCTGAGTTACCCACACACCTTGCCCTGCAGAATTATCTGCTGGAGACCGGTTCGTGCTATAAGGCCACACTCCATACCCACCCCATCGAACTCGTGGCCATGAGCCATATCCAGCGTTTCCTGAAAGGGGATGAGATGACACGTGTGCTATGGTCGATGATTCCTGAGACCCTCGCCTTTGCACCTCTGGGCATCGGCATCGTACCTTACGCCATGCCTTCTTCCGTAGAATTGGCAGAAGCAACTCTTGAACTGATCAAGACGCATGATGTAGTGCTGTGGGAGAAACATGGCACAGTAGCAGTAGGAACGGACATCATGGATGCCTTCGACCAGACGGATGTATTGTGTAAGGCTGCCAATATCTATATGTGTGCCCGTTCGATGGGTTCAGAGCCTGATGGCATGACCGCAGAACAAATGAAGGAAGTGCAGGATGCCTTCAACCTTCCCAAGAAGCGTCCTTGCTGACAATCCCCCATAAAAACAATGAATCCCCGGTGCCAAGCATCGGGGATTATTGTACCATTCTAATGGTATTATACTGTCAGTAGTTTTGTTTTCGTTTGCAAAGGTAGTGCTTTTTTGATTTCAAAGCCCCCAATATTTGATTTTTCACCCACGATTTATGATTTTCACATTGATTTATATCAATTCTGAGCTGAAATGCAAAAAAAACCTTTTTAATTTGGTAAAGTCCCCAAATTAATGTAACTTTGTAGCCTGATATGAACAACAACGAACAGGATATAAAATGGAGCGAAAACGTGATACTTGTTGACGCTGACTACGTTGACAAAGTAGCATTCAACCTCATTGTAAACTTCGAGCGCATGCTAGGTCGGCGCATCCCGCAGGCAGATCTCGCACGTTGGATAGACTGTGTGGCTCTTGACGGAGGGATCCATGAGGGAGAACAAGAAACCCAGGTGGTGCTCCTGCATAGTGCCAAGAAGCAGCAGATGGAGAACTTCATACCAGGTAAGTTTGAAGAACTCTCCTCAAAAGCCTTTAAGGATCATCTTGGAGAATTCCTGATTAACGCTTATCCTGTAGAAGACATCGTCGGACGTGAACAGCAGTTCTGCGATATGCTTCAACTCATGTGCAGCCAGAAAGACGTGAAACGGGTGATAATCATTCCCGACTCGGAACAGGAGACTATATATAATAAGGTACGCGCGACTCTGAGGCAGGTTGACGATGAAAAGCGGATCACCCTATTAGCCATGCAGCCAATGACAAACTGGAATTTCCGACAGGTGATTCTCGGTTATTCGCTCCTAGCTGCACTCGGTATCAGTTCAGATGAAATAAACAACAAAATGTAATAGTATTATGGCAAAAGTATTAATGATTGGCGCTGGAGGCGTCGCTACGGTAGCAGCATTCAAGATTGCACAGAATGCTGACGTGTTTACCGACTTTATGATTGCCAGCCGTCGTAAAGCCAAGTGTGACAAGATCGTGGAAGATATCCATAAGGCGGGCTACAAGATGGACATCAAGACAGCTCAGGTGGATGCTGACGATGTGGAGCAGTTGAAGACACTCTTCAACGAGTATCAGCCCGAACTCGTCATCAACCTCGCCCTGCCCTATCAGGATCTGACCATCATGGACGCCTGTCTGGCATGTGGCTGCTCATATCTCGATACAGCCAACTACGAGCCAAAAGACGAGGCACACTTTGAATACTCGTGGCAATGGGCTTATCGCGAGCGTTTCGAGAAGGCAGGCCTTACAGCTATCCTGGGTTGTGGTTTCGACCCAGGTGTGACAAGCATCTACACCGCTTATGCTGCCAAGCACCACTTCAAAGAAATCCAGTATCTCGACATTGTGGACTGCAATGCTGGCGACCACCACAAAGCATTTGCCACCAACTTCAACCCAGAGATCAATATCCGTGAGATTACGCAGAAGGGACTCTACTGGGAAAATGGCCAGTGGGTAGAGACAGAGCCTCTGGAGATTCACAAGGATCTGAACTATCCCAACATCGGTCCTCGCGACAGCTATCTGTTGCACCACGAAGAGATCGAGTCGTTGGTCATCAACTACCCCACCATCAAACGTGCTCGTTTCTGGATGACCTTCGGCCAGCAATATCTGAAGCATCTTGAGGTGATTCAGAACATTGGCATGAGCCGTATCGACGAGGTGGAATATGAGGCTCCGTTGGCTGACGGCAGTGGCACAGCAAAGGTGAAGATCGTTCCTCTGCAATTCCTGAAGGCCGTTCTGCCCAATCCACAGGATCTGGGTGAGAACTACGAGGGCGAGACATCGATAGGCTGTCGCATTCGTGGTATCGGCAACGATGGCAAGGAGCATACCTACTATGTCTACAACAACTGCTCGCATCGTGCTGCCTACGAAGAGACAGGTATGCAGGGCGTCAGTTACACCACAGGCGTACCTGCCATGATTGGTGCTATGATGTTCTGCAAGGGTCTGTGGAAGAAGCCCGGCGTACACAACGTCGAGGAGTTCGATCCCGATCCATTCATGGAACAACTGAACAAACAAGGTCTGCCTTGGCATGAGATTCATGACGGCGACCTCGAATTATAATTAGTATTAACTCTTAAATTTCTAAAGCTATGGCGAAGAAAGAAGAATCTACGGAGCAACTGACTCCGCAACAGCAGAAGCTGAAGGCCCTGCAGGCCGCAATGGACAAAATCGAGAAGAGCTTCGGTAAAGGTGCGATCATGCGCATGGGCGAAGAGAAAATTGAAAATGTGGAAGTCATTCCCACAGGTAGTATCGGACTGAATGCTGCACTTGGTGTGGGCGGCTATCCCAAAGGACGTGTCATCGAGATCTATGGTCCTGAGTCATCCGGTAAGACCACGCTGGCTATTCATGCTATCGCTGAGTGCCAGAAAGCGGGTGGTGTTGCTGCGTTCATCGATGCAGAACATGCCTTTGACCGTTTCTATGCAGAGAATCTGGGTGTGGACGTCGACAACCTGTATATCTCTCAGCCCGACAATGGCGAGCAGGCTCTGGAGATTGCAGACGATCTGATCCGCTCGAGTGCGATTGACATTATCGTCATCGACTCTGTAGCAGCTTTGACCCCAAAGAAGGAGATTGAGGGTGATATGGGTGACTCGTCAGTAGGACTACAGGCCCGTCTGATGAGCCAGGCACTGCGTAAGCTGACATCTACCATTGCAAAAACCAATACGACATGTATCTTCATCAACCAGTTGCGCGAGAAGATCGGTGTTATGTTTGGCAGCCCTGAGACCACTACTGGTGGTAATGCCCTTAAGTTCTATGCTTCCGTACGTCTGGATATCCGTCCGTATGGAAAAGTCAAGGATGGCGAAGAGATCCTAGGCAATCAGGTACGCGTCAAGGTGGTGAAGAACAAGGTGGCTCCTCCATTCCGCAAGGCAGAGTTTGAAGTCATCTTTGGCGAAGGAATCTCCAAGATCGGTGAGATTATAGATCTGGGTGTCGAGTATAACATCATCAAGAAGAGCGGTTCCTGGTTCTCCTATGGAGATTCGAAGTTAGGCCAGGGCCGTGATGCTACCAAGACTCTGTTGAAAGACAATCCTGAATTGTGCGAAGAACTGGAAGCCAAGATCATGCAGGCTATCACAGACAAGAAGGCATAAAAAAATCAGGGGGCACTCAGTTGAGCGTCCCCTGTTTTTTTATCTTTTTATCAATTAATTCTCTAAGGGAGTTCCTTTACCGTTTTTCCAGTTCTGCTTGGCAGTCTTAGCAGAACTCTTCTTGGCAGATGTCTTCTTCGTTGTCGTGGTCTTGGTAGTACCTGTCTCATAAGCCTCTACACGACCGTCTCTTCCGAAGTGGATGAAGAGTGACTTACCCTTTGAACGATAGTATATCCAATCGTGCTTTCCATTGCTACCCATAACCTTCTCGTTAGGCTCCTCACCCATGGCGAGTGTCACCTCTTCCTCAGACATACCGATGATGACACGTCCCTGACGGATAGCTGCACGAGCTTCCTGAGTGGTCTTGCGCTCAGCACCTTCACCCATTGCGAAGATATAGCCGAAATAGTCTTCCAACTTGACATTACGCTCTGCCAGATCATCCGGATGGGTGAAGAGAACGTCAAGATAATACGGACGACGCGATTCCATCTCAGTGAGTTGCAGGGTAACGTATGGAGTTCCAGGACGTCTCTGTGCCTGATCCACACGGAAGGTGGTCATCTTTGGCACGTTCACCGTACGATCCTTACCATCACCCTTGGTTATCATCTTAGTAGGCTGCATCGTATGAATGGTCTTGCCAATATAGGTGGAGAAATCTCTGTTAACTGCCATAATGGCATCCTGCAACTCGAAGGAAGCATAGAACGTATGCTTCAGACTGTCCATAATGAACTCATCATCGCGCATACCACTATTGGTCTTCGACAGGGCAAAAGTCTGATAGAACTCATTGCCATTCTCGTCTTCCACAATGATCTTCACGGGGAAGCTGCGGCTACCCACACCCACCTGTGTCACAGTGACAGACAAATCCTTCGGCATCTTCACCTCACGATAGCCATCACCGTCGTATTCTGTATCAATGCGGTAGATAGTACCCTTGGTGTAGAGTTTCTTACCCATCAGCTTCTCCTTGGCAATATCCACATCACCAAGATAGGCCAGCGTGGGAACACCAAGCTTGCCGTAACAATAGTCGTCAAACGAACCATTGGGGATTTCAAAATAGTACATCTTGTTGTCGTCCTGACAGAAGAAATTCAGTCTGGAATGACCATCTGCACTGACAGTATGTCCTCTGTAGATCATAATCTTATGACGGAGTGACATACTACTCACCTCCTTGCCTGTAGCGGCATCGCTGAAGGTTCTTACAATTAAGTCATACTTCTCAGGCATCACCATGAATTTCATGCCCTCCTTCCAGTCGCAGAGACTGTAGAACTTGAAATTCTGACTGATGAAGTCTGTTGGAGCATTCTCATCTGTCGTCTGACTAGCTGCCTCATTAACCGCTGCCTGCTGAGCAGCAGCAGCTTTCTGCTGGGCAGTACGGGTCTTCACGATGTAGGTGTTCACCTGTGCTGAAACTGTCATCAGCAGCATGGCGAGTCCCATTGTCAAAATCGCTCTTTTCATTACCATGGTTTTATAAATTGTACAATTTCGAGTGCAAAGATAAAAAAAATATTTGATACTTGTGCCAAAATGACGTGACAAAAAACAAATTTCTGCAAAAAAAACGTTTTGGCACGTGCTTTGCAAGGTTTTTTGCGGATAAATGTCCAAATTTAATAGAGTATAAACTTAAAAAAGATAAGAATTATGGGAAAGATTATTGGAATTGACTTAGGAACTACCAACAGCTGTGTTGCCGTATTCGAAGGTAACGAGCCAGTAGTAATTGCCAACAGCGAGGGTAAGCGTACAACTCCTTCAGTGGTTGGTTTTGTTGAGAACGGTGAGCGTAAGATCGGTGACCCTGCCAAGCGTCAGGCCATCACCAACCCCAAGAACACCGTCTATTCTATCAAGCGTTTCATGGGTGAGAACTGGCAGCAGACCGAGAAAGAGATTTCTCGTGTACCTTATACTGTTGTCAACGAAGGCGGTTATCCCCGTGTCGACATCAATGGTCGTAAGTACACACCGCAGGAGATCTCGGCTATGGTGCTGCAGAAGATGAAGAAGACTGCTGAGGATTATCTCGGCCAGGAGGTAACAGATGCAGTGATCACTGTTCCTGCCTACTTCTCCGACTCTCAGCGTCAGGCCACCAAGGAGGCTGGTCAGATTGCAGGCCTCAACGTGAAGCGTATCGTGAATGAGCCCACCGCTGCTGCTTTGGCATACGGTGTGGATAAGGCCAACAAGGATATGAAGATCGCTGTGTTCGACCTTGGTGGTGGTACATTCGATATCTCTATCCTCGAGTTTGGTGGCGGTGTGTTCGAGGTGCTCTCTACCAATGGTGATACCCACCTGGGTGGTGATGACTTCGACCAGGTGATCATCGACTGGCTCGTTCAGGAGTTCAAGAACGACGAGGGTGCCAACCTGAAGGACGACCCGATGGCGATGCAGCGTCTGAAAGAAGCTGCTGAGAAGGCCAAGATCGAGCTGTCTTCAAGCACTTCTACAGAGATCAACCTCCCCTACATCATGCCTGTTGCAGGTATCCCCAAGCACTTGGTGAAGACCCTCACCCGTGCTAAGTTCGAGCAGTTGGCTCACGACCTGATCCAGTCTTGTCTGGCTCCCTGTCAGAAAGCCATTGCTGATGCCAGGCTGACCACAGCCGATATCGACGAGGTGATCCTCGTAGGTGGTTCGAGCCGTATCCCAGCCGTACAGACACTGGTGAAGAACTACTTCGGCAAGGAACCTTCAAAGGGTGTGAACCCTGATGAGGTGGTAGCCGTTGGTGCTGCTATCCAGGGTGCTATCCTGAATAAGGAAGGTGGTGTAGGCGACATCGTGCTGCTCGACGTAACCCCGCTGACACTGGGTATCGAGACGATGGGTGGTGTGATGACCAAACTGATCGAGGCCAACACAACCATACCTTGCAAGAAGAGCGAGACCTTCTCTACTGCAGCTGACAATCAGACAGAGGTAACTATCCACGTGCTTCAGGGAGAGCGTCCGATGGCTGCTCAGAACAAGTCTATCGGCCAGTTCAATCTCACTGGTATAGCTCCTGCCCGTCGTGGTATTCCTCAGATTGAGGTCACCTTCGACATCGATGCCAACGGTATCCTGAAGGTTTCTGCCAAGGACAAGGCTACTGGTAAGGAACAAGCCATCCGCATCGAGGCTTCATCTGGTCTGTCACAGGACGAGATCAACCGCATGAAGGCCGAGGCCGAGCAGAATGCTGAAAATGATAAGCGTGAGCGTGAGCGTATAGACAAGCTGAATCAGGCTGACTCGATGATCTTCCAGACTGAGAACCAGCTTCAGGAACTTGGTGACAAGATTCCCGCTCAGTTCAAGCCCGCCATCGAGCAGGCCCTCCAGCAGCTGAAGGATGCCCACAAGGCTGGCGACGTTAACGCCATCGACAGTGCCATCGCTGCCCTCAACGCTGCCTGGCAGACTGCTTCTCAGCAGATGTATGCCCAGAGCGGTGCAGCCGGCCAGCCTGGCGGTGACCAGTTCACTGGTGGTCAGCAGACCCAGCAGGAAGGCCCGAAGGCAGAGGATATTCAGGACGCGGACTTCGAGGAGGTTAAGTAAGCCGCTGATTTATAATACATTACAAAAGGAGCGCAGCAATCAATTTGCTTCGCCCCTTTTTTTATTGCACCTTCTTTACACTACATTCTGAGGATGACCGCTGAGGAAGGAGCGGACATTATCGATGGCGATGTGGAGCAGTCGGATGCGGGCTTCCGTCGATGCCCAGGCGATATGAGGAGTGGTAAAGGCGTTGGGCTGGGCCAAGAGGGGATTGGTTGCCTTTGGCGGTTCCTCAGTGAGCACATCAGCACAGAAAGCAGCAAGACGTCCTTCTGCCAAAGCATCAGCCACAGCCTGATCATCAATCAACGGTCCCCGACCTGTGTTGATGAGGATGGCAGACGGTTTCATCTGCTGAAGCGTCTGGCTATTGATCAAGTGATGGGTATCTGGCGTCAGCGGACAATGCAGACTGATGACATCACACGCTGAAAGAATCTCCTCCATCGATTTCTTCTCAACATAGGACGGCAGTTGATTTTCCGACTTGCTGGTACAGGCACAGACCCGCATGCCAAAGGCATGAGCGATGGCCGCCACACGCTGGCCGATATTGCCCAATCCGATGATACCAAACAGCTTGCCAGACAATTCCATATGTGGAAAGTCCCAATAGCAGAAGTCCGGGTTGCGGCTCCATCGTCCCTCACGATTGGCAATGGCATAATGCTCAATGCGGTTCGTCACTGTCAGCAAGTGCGCGAAGACCATCTGCGCCACACTCTCCGTGCTATAGGCAGGCACATTGGTCACCGTGATACCCCGTTCATGAGCAGCCTCAATGTCCACCACATTATAGCCCGTCGCCAGCACCCCAATATATTTAAGGTGTGGAAGCTGGGCCATCTCCCCTCTGCCGATCACCACCTTATTGGTCAGTACGACCTCAGCCTCAGCAGCTCTTGTCACTGTTTCACTCGGGCTGGTACGGTCATATACCGTCACATTGCCCAGACTCTCTAACTCTTTCCACGACAGATCGCCGGGATTGGCACTATAGCCGTCAAGTATTACGATATTCATGTTGGTAATTATTTTGGTTTAGCGAACAATTTTCCGTCCATTGATGATATAAATGCCTGATGGTAGACTGCTGAAATTGCAGGTGGCGAGCATCTTGAACCGCGAGTCAACCTGTTTGTCAATCTTCTCATCCCACTGGGCATTGCCCTCCATGTTCGACTGTCCGAAACAGAGGTAGATGTAGAAGTTGGGATCTACCTCAGCATGCGCTCCCAAGAGCCATGCTGACAGTAATACATAACTCAAAAGTAATCTATTCATAATGCTATTCGTTGTTTTTATTTTTTCTCTATCAACCAGTATTCCATGTGCTTGGTCTTGCGCTTGCTGGTGAAGTTGAACTGGATGTCGTTGAGGGCTGTGCCGATTTTCCTGAAGGAGGTCTCCGGATCGAAGTTGGCATAGCGCGAGGCGAGCAGGGCACTGATGTCTCCCAGACTCCACCACTTGCCTATTTCATTATCATTAGGACTGCGGAAGGTCTCGCCAATCATCTCCACAAGGTCGTTCAGGTGCTGATAAGGTTCGTTTTCCTGAATCAGCGTGGCAATCTCATCATCGTCAAGCCAGAAACGCTCGCCTTTATTAAAGAGGTGAAGCGCCTGGGCGAAGAGTTGCGCATGATAGAGATTATCCTCGAAGTTGATATTGCCCGTCACGCCTACACAGACAAAACGACGCGAACCCGTAGGATCCACGAGGGGCTTCAGCTGGTTCGTGGTGCCGATAAACGAGGTATAACGGCGATAGAGCTTGATGGTCTTGCCGTATGGCGGACGGAACTTGACATCGCTCGACGACAGCAGATATTTCAATACGATCTGCTGCGAATTGGTGGTCTTATCGAACTCGTCGATATTGATGAGCGCAAACGAGGTAAGGGCGATATTCAGGTCGAACTCGTTCTTGAAGTTCAGCTTGTCGTTGTAATAATCGCGCAGTTCCGGAGGCAGGATAATCTTACAGAAACGCGTCTTTCCACAACCCTGACGACCAATCAGCAACGGCGTTAACGCATTGCCAGTCAGCTGCTTATCGCTCTCACGCCATTGTGCCACCATACCCACGAGCCAATACCTGAGATATTTTTCCCAATGGGGCTGAGAGGTTGGCACACGGGCAGCCAGTTCAGCGATATAGTCGTGTCCGTCCCACTTGGGCAATTGGTCGAGCCACGTGTTCACGGGGTCAAACTGCTCGATGCGTGTCGAGTCGATGAAACGGTTCACGTCGCGATCCCACGATTTCAGGCCTAACTCTGTGGCTCTCAGCGTCATATCGTTGCGGACTTCTTCCGTGAGAGGCTTGAATCGCTGGTCGTCTGAAAACTTCTCACGATACTCAGCCACACCCGTCAGCAGGTTTTTGCGCAGTTCGAAATTGGAATTGAGGAATATCTCCGTCTTCATCGCCTGTATCGTATCCTCAGGCACACTCTTCAGCGGACGGATCTTGTGCTTCTTGCGATAGGCCTCCTGTTCAGCGACGCTATACACTGTCTGGAAGATCTTTTCGACGAGCAGCCTGTCGCGATTCAGCACAGGGTGGAGCAAGGTCAGGCCCTTGGCATGCGCCTGAGGAATGCCCTGATCCAGGCACATCGAGGCTATCTGCATCAGCAGCGTGGCCTCCTTGTTCTCATCGGGCAGGTCGAAATAATGGCCCATCACCG
>JAEETD010000115.1 GCA_016290175.1 Prevotella sp.
CGGCGGTGGTGACGATGGCCTTACGAACGATTAGGCCATAAAGGCGCAGCACACTGGGAGACAGACCCCTCTGTGAGATCAAAGATATCACATTTGGGTCAGTCCCCAGTGAGCAGCGCTCCGACGCTATCAGGGGAAAGAGGTATTGTCCCTTTAACTCCCCTTTGACTTCCCTTTAACTACTCTTTAACTACAAAAAAAATGAAGAAAAGGTTTATTGAGATTGCGGTGAAGGTGATAGTAGCCGCGCTCACGGCATTCCTCACGGCCATCACGACCACAAGCTGTATGGGCTACGGCCCGCTGCCTAAAATCGTACAGATTTCACAAATGAAGAATCTACCAGTACCTGACTGCCGAGGAGATTGCCGGTGGAAAGACCCGCTGGAGCACAAACATTACCCGAAAAGTAAATATTTAAGCCGAAAGTTTCACGCTTTCGGCTTTTTTGTGTAATTTTGTCGGCGATTATGCACAATGATAAATATAAGTATGTGTGGATGGTGAAAGCGGCGGCGGTGTTGCTGTTGCTGATGCTGCAGTCTTTACAGCAGCAGTCATGGGGCCAGACAGCGGATTATTTCTCCTCAGCCTCAGATTTTGCGCGTCTGTATGTGGGCGAGGTAGAGCCACAGTTCCAGGCATCGTTATGGCACGACATCCCCTATTACAAAGGCAATACCAATCTGTATAAAGGCCGCGTCAGCTATCATGGCGTGGTGTATGACGATGTCCAGCTGCGTTTTGACCAGCTGGAACAGCGGATAGCGGTTCTTTCTCCCGTGGGGAATGTCCTATGCCTGCCTGAACAGGAATACATCGACTGGTTTGAGATGGACGGTTACAGATATGTGCATGACCCTGAGAACAGCGCACGCTATGCGGCTCTCCTATGCGATGGCAGCATCAACGGCATCCGTCTTTATCATGGTGTGTGGAAGGTCTATGGTGGCGACAACATTGTTGATGGAAAGCAGGTCCAGAAGAATCTCAGCATCAAAGAGCTTTATACGCTCATTACTCCCGACGGGAATAGGCATCAGGTGAAGCGCGCGTCGGATATCATCAGGCTCTTTCCCGATCAGAAGAAGCAGATCAGGCAGACTGTCAGGCAACATCGTCTTTCCTTCAAGAAGAGCAGGCGTGAGGAAAGTCTGGTGAAGGTGGTGGAGAGCCTTGTTGGTGAAGGGATTGGAACTAAGAGTGAAGAATTAAGAACTAAGAGTGAAGAACTAAGAACTAAGAGTGAAGAACTAAGAATTAAGAGTTATGATTACTCTGCTGCGGAATTTTCTCGTCCTGAGAGTAATCATAACTCTTCACTCTTAACTCTTAATTCTCAACTCTCCACTCCGGACTCTCAACTTATCCCCGGCATTCCCGTTCTTGACATTGATTCTGTCGCCATGACAGACGCAAAGACCCAAGTCTATGTCGTTCCCGGTGTGAAGAAGGCCAAGGCGAGTGTTGCCGACGATCAGGAACTGGACGAGATCGTCGTGGTCGGCGGCCGGCAGTCGGCGGTGAAAAACCCGATGATGGGTTCTGAGAAGTTCAAGCCCCAGTTGCTGAAGAATATCCCGTCGGCCTTCGGCGAGTCAGACATCATGAAGATCGTGCTCACACTGCCAGGTGTCACCACCGTTGGCGAGGCTTCCAGCGGCTATAATGTCCGTGGCGGTGCCGCCGACCAGAACCTGATCCTCTTCAATGGCGGCACGGTGTACAATCCGTCGCATCTGTTCGGACTGTTCACATCGTTCAATTCAGATGCGGTGGAGGATGTGGAACTGTTCAAGTCGAGCATCCCCGTGGAATACGGCGGCAGGATAAGCAGTGTGCTGAAGGTGACGTCGAAGGAGGCGAATATGCAGAAGCTGACAGGTTCGGCCAGCATTGGCGTGCTGACCAGTAAGGCGAATATCGAGATCCCTGTCGTGAAGGATCATGTGTCGCTGCTGCTGAATGGCCGTACCACTTATAGCGACTGGATTCTCAAGCATCTGCCCGACGACAGCGGCTACAGGAACGGCAGTGCAAACTTCTACGACTTCGGTGGTGTGCTGACCTGGAAGCTCAATCCCATGCACCGTTTCAAGGTCTATGGGTATTGGAGCAAGGATAAGTTCTCGTTCAGCTCAGATGATAATTACGGCTATCAGAACCGCAACATCTCCGCAGAGTGGCGCTCTATCCTGAACGAACAGGTGACGGCAACCCTTTCCGCCGGACTCGACCACTACGACTATTTCAATGAAGAGTGGAGCATTCCTACCACTGCTGCCCGTCTGAGTTTCGGCATCGACCAGGTATGGGGTAAGCTCCATATCCGTCAGCGTCTGACGGAAAAGCAGACGCTCTCATACGGTCTCTCCGTGCAGCATTACGATGTGCAGGCAGGTAAGTATGAACCTCTGGGTGAGAGATCGTGTATTACCACCGATCAGTTACAGAAAGAGAAGGCCTTGGAGAGTGCGGCCTATATCGACTATGAGCATTCGCTCACCGACAGGCTGTCGGTCTCTGCCGGTCTGAGGTATTCCCTGTTCAATGCGCTTGGACCCCGTGACGTGAACATCTATCGTGACGGTGAACTGCCATCGGAGGAGACCCTGCTGGAGACCCGTCAGGAGACAGGTGTCATCAAGACCTATCATGCGCCGGAGATCCGTCTCTCGGCCCGCTATGCCCTCAAGGACAACCTTTCTCTGAAGGCAGGTTTCAACACCATGCACCAGTATATTCATAAGGTGTCGAACACCTCCATCATGTCGCCTACTGATATCTGGAAGCTTTCCGACCTGAATATCAAGCCTCAGAAAGGCTGGCAGGTGGCTGCCGGTATCTACCATGAGACGGCGGGGAAGCAATATGAGTTCTCGGCAGAGGTCTATTACAAGCATATCAGCGATTACCTGAATTATCGCAATTCGGCGGTCCTGCTGATGAATCCCCACCTTGAGACCGACGTCATTGCCACCAAGGGACAGGCATACGGTGTGGAACTCCAGGCGAAGAAGCCTACGGGGAAAGTGAACGGATGGGTGAGCTATACCTTCTCACGCTCTCTGCTCCGTCAGGACGACGGGCGCGTGGCAATGCCCCTGAACGACGGGGAGTGGTACTCTTCCGAATACGACAGGCCCCATGAGGTGAAGGCGGTGCTCAACTTCAAGTTTTCCGAGCGATACAGTCTTTCGAGCAACTTCAACTATGCCACCGGTCGTCCGACAACGCTGCCGGCCGGTAAGTATTACAGTGCGTACAGTCAGAAATACATGCCCTATTATACCGACCGCAACACCTATCGCATTCCCGACTATATGCGTCTGGATCTTGCGTTTAATATAGAACCCACCCACCATCTGACAAGCTTCCTGCATACGTCGTTCTCAATCGGTGTATACAACGTCCTGGCGCGCAAGAATGCGTATAACATCTACTATGTCACGGAGGGAGAGCGGATCAATGGGTATAAGCTGTCTGTGTTTGGTACTGCCATTCCGTATGTCTCACTTAATATAAGGTTTAACTAAGAAAGGTAAAAAGGTAAAATAGTAAAAAGGTAAGGAAGATATGAAAGAGAAAGAATGTGGAAGTTCAAAGGCATGGGGTGTAAAGGTTTTACCTTTTTACCTTTTTACCTTTTTACTTTTCGCACTGTCGGGCTGTATTGAGGAGTACGAAGCAGACTTCCCGACAGAGGATACCGACTTGCTGACGGTTGAAGGCACGATCTGTTCTGAGAAGGTGAACCGGTTCATCCTGTCGCGTACGCAGTCTCTCAAGTCGGGCAATACCATCCAGCTGGTAACGGGAGCCCTCCTCTCCGTACGCGGAAGCGACGGCTCTGAATATCCGGCTCAGGCCGCCGATGGCTATTACGCCTGCACCACCGGCGCCCTCAACCCTGACGTAGAATATTATCTGCATATCGAGACCAACGGTGAGGTGTATGAGTCTGAACCTCAGAAGCCTCTGCGTACCGAGGAAATAGCGGATGTCAGGGGGGTACAGTACACACCAGAAAATAACATCGACATACTCGTCACGCCCGAGGCTCCCTTTGAGTCTGATAAGGTGAATTACTATTCGTGGACATACGATGAGACATGGGAAGTACGTCCCGACTACACCACCATCTTCTATTACGACATTTCTTCAATGGGGCCGGTCTATGATCCTAACCAGTTTCCTGAGCGTGGATGGAGGGATGTCAGAAGCACGATGACCATGGTTGGCGGAAGCCAGAACTACGAGGGTGAGCATATCCAGAAACTCAAGATATACGACATAGACGCAAGCAATGAGCGTATATATTACAAATATAGCGCTCTGGTGCATCAGCGTGCCATATCAAAGGCCGAGTATGAATACGAGCTGGCACGGTGTCAGGCAAGTTCAGAGATGGGAGGCTTGTTCACTCCTCAACCGTCTTTCCTGCCCACAAATATCCATTGTCTGACGTCAAGCAAGCGCGCGATCGGATTTGTGGGATGTTCGTTGAATATGAGTGAATATCGGTTCTTCCTCTCGGCCAAGGATTTCCACATCCGTCGTCCTGTAAAGTCCGATACCCGCCTGTGGGTTGAAAACCCCACCCATAAAGCTTGCCTTCAATTGTTAGACGATGGCCGGTTCCTATGTGTATGGGAAGATGAAAGAGATATCGGGGGGCCGCTGCTAACGGCATGGGCATACGGATATCAACTCGATGTCAGATATAAAGGTGCATATATTGAGAAACCTGATTTTTGGGAAGATGAAGAATAGAATCATATCACTGACAGCTGCGTTGGTGCTTGCCATGAGCGCCTTTGCCGTGAGTTTCGAGACTGACCGCACATGGTATCTTGCCGGTGAGGCGATGAAGGTGAGCGTGACGGCCGACGATGCCCTGATCGTCTACGCTGAACTGTGCGACGTGAACAGGTTGGCGGCCGGTACCGTGATCCGTCTGAAGGGACATCATGGGGAGGGGATCGTTGAACTGCCTTCCCATCTCCATAGCGGCTATTATATGCTGTCGGTCTATGCCCGCCACCACACGCAGGCATCAAGCCGCCTTGTCGCCATCGTCAATCCTCTTCGCAAGAGTCCAGAAGACGATATCAGATGGGAGCCCAGTGTAGAAGGATCTAAGAGTGAAGAACTAAGAACTAAGAGTTATGATTACTCTGCTGCGGAATTATCTCGCCCTGAGAGTAATCATAACTCTTCACTCTTCACTCTTAATTCTCAGGTCAAAGAGACGGAGG